>DATJYK010000250.1:0-29953 GCA_035578005.1 Terriglobia bacterium | reverse complement strand
ACTTCAGGGAGAAGAGCCTCGCAAAAAAAGATACTACCCAAAGCCAAGAGGGTATTTAGAATGAGTCGATTACAGATTTTGCCATCGCTGCCAAAGCCAAGAAGCCACGTGGAATCAGCAACTTGGTGGCTTTGTGTAAATTTTACACAAAGCCAAGAAGTCCTTTGGAATCGGTGTTGCCTAAGTCGGTCAAATCTTCCCAAAACCACCGTTTAAGGCGGTGAAATGGCTCGATTTGTAAAGTTTCGCTTTCGGGTCGGGCTGGCTCGGAGACAACCGATTTCTGTCACAATATTTTGGGCCACCTCGATTTGGCCCTTTGTTCATGCGCCTTGGAAGTGTCCAACTTTTGACTTTCGACCGTCGACTTTCGACTTGTGACTTGTTTGGTTCCGCTCCGCCGGGTTAGGTTGTTGAAAATAAAGGGTCGCATTTTTCAAAGCCAAGAGATTCATGAGAATAGTGCAGTTATTGTTGTAGAGCCAGGAGGTTATTGATGAATAAGCTGGTTAGTGGTCACGATGACGAGTCATGAGTCCAAATCGCGGCTCGACGCATTATACGGCATTAATGCTGTGAAGGAGGCCCTCGGCTCGCGGCCGGTAGACTACGTCCTGGTGACCGAGGGCCACCACGGGCCGCGGGTGGAGGAGATCATCCAGCTTTGCCGCCAGCGCAGCGTTCCGGTGCGCTTTGCCCCTGAGGTTGCTGTAGCGCGGGCGGCCGGAACCTCTCAGCATCAGAACGTGGTAGCTGCTTGCGCTGCCAAGGCTTATGAGGACCTTGACGCGCTGATACACGCCTCGGGGGCGCCGCTGCTCGTGGTGTTGGATGGCGTGGAAGATCCGGCGAATCTCGGGGCCGTGGCCCGCACAGCGGTAGCTTCCGGCGCTGACGGAATCATCGTTCCCGAGCGGCGCGCGGCCCGGCTTACGCCGGCCGTGGC
Source organism: Terriglobia bacterium (assembly GCA_035578005.1). Taxonomy (GTDB): domain Bacteria; phylum Acidobacteriota; class Terriglobia; order UBA7540; family UBA7540; genus Gp13-AA77. The sequence goes on along the minus strand of DATJYK010000250.1, from coordinate 29,007 downwards.
ACGCTCCGCAGCGGGCGCGCTGGAGCACCTGAAGGTGGCCAGAGTCACGAATCTAACGCGTGCGCTCAACGAGCTTAAGGAGCACAATATCTGGGTGTTCGGATTCGAGGCGGCGGCGCCCAAGTCTTACCTTGAGCTCGATTATTCGGTCCCCTGTGCAGTAGTGCTGGGAGGCGAGGGACATGGGTTGCATCGCCTGGTTCGCGAGACTTGCGACGACTTGGCTTGCATTCCCCTTTACGGTCCTGTGGAGTCCCTGAACGTCTCGGTGGCTGCTGCCGTGGTGCTTTACGAAGCCGCGCGCCAGCGCCACGGTGGTCAAGCCCGGTGACGGTCTTTCGACACCGCTGCCAGACGTTGCTCAAGGGGTGGGCTCGGAAGATAGACTGCAACTTGGCTCTGCAAGGCTACATCCAACGGTCTACGTGAGGGCATCGGCGGACCCTATGACGGCGAGAGACACAAAGAGACGGTTTAAGCAGTTAGTCGCGCTCTTGCCCGTGCTAGCACTTGGTGTTTCGGGCAATCTCGACGCGCAGAGCGGGACCGACGCTTCCGCCCCAGCCGGGCAGCCCAAGGCTCTCGCAGCCCCGGAACCGGCGCCCGATAATTCCCCGGCCAACATCCGGGTGCAATCCTTCCTGGTGACCGCTCCGGTGACCGTCATCAACAAATCGGGAGACTTCGTCTCAGACCTGGATGAAAAGGATTTCAAACTGATTGACAACGGCGCCACGCAACACATCGAACGGTTCGAGATCTCCACGGAGCCGATCGCGGTGGTGATCGTGGTTCAAACCACCGATTCCGTGGGCAGCCTGCTGGGCCAGGTTCAGCCGCTCGGACCGCTGTTCTCCGATCTCTTGCTGGCCCCGAATGGCGAAGCGGCCGTACTCTCCTATTCTGACCAGGTCCGTGAATTGCTGGGCTTTACCGGCGACCGCGACCGCCTCAAGGCCACCCTGCAGAGCCTCAAGCCGCTCGGCAGCAAACCCCGGCTGAATGACGCCATGATGCGAGGCCTGACGCTGCTGGAGACCCGGCCCAAGCCGGAGCGCCGCATTATGGTGGTGTTTTCGGACGGGACGGATCACGGCAGCGACAGCGGTGAACCTGACGTGGTTCGCCGCGCCACCACCGACGGTGCCACCATCTATGCCATTCATCTCAGCCGCGCTGAAGCTGCGCTGCGCGATAAACCCGATCAAGGCCACCCCATGGACCCGCAGGACGCCAATATCGCCCGGCCGCTTCCCCCGGGGGTGGCGCCCACTTCCACCAATTCCACCAATACGTGGGGGTCGGGCGCGCCCACGGTCGGCGCCGATCTTTTGGCGGCGGTGGGCAAGGAAGCGATATCGAAAGTCCTGAAGGATTCGCTGGAGATTTACACCCGCTACACGGGTGGCGTTTACTACACTCATTGGAGCGAGACTACTCTTCAAGACCAGTTGAACCGGATCTGCTCCGAAGTCCACACGCAGTATGAAATCGCCTATGTACCCAGCAACTTGATGGATAGTGGATTTCACGCCATTCGCGTGGAAGTGGACAGGCCCGGCCTCAGGGTGCGAACGCGGGCCGGGTACTTCTATCAAAAGCAAGTGACGAAGTGACGGGGCATAGGGCGCTGCGCGGACCGATTTCCGCACTAGACTGCAACTTAGTGTTCAACAGGGACATCCAACGGTGCAGGACGAGGTAGGACCAGCCCAATGGCGGTAAGAAACAGGCGGCACTTTATCGGGTGTGGTGCTTTGCTGGCCGGGTTGGCGTTTGCTCTCTCGCTACCCACCGTTCTCGGCGCGCAAAGCGGGGTGGACGGCGCCGCCCCGGTGCTGAAGCCCAAGACGCCGCCCCCGGCGGACGTGCCCCACCAGGATACCCCAGCCACGATACGCGTTGAATCCTCACTGGTGGCCACTCCCGTTACGGTCATCGATAAGTCCGGAGAGTTCGTTTCCGACCTGGAGGAGAAAGATTTCAAACTGATTGACAACGGCGCCACGCAGCATATCGAACGGTTCGACGTCTCCTCAGACCCGATCGCGGTGGTGATCGTGGTTCAAACCACCGATTCGGTGGGCAGCCTGCTGGGTCAGGTTCGGCCGCTCGGGCCTGTCTTTTCCGATCTGCTGATCGCTCCTGACGGCGAGGCGTCGGTGATTTCGTTCTCGGACCAGATCAAGCAACTGTTGCTTTTTTCCGGCGACCCTGACCGCTTGAAGGTCACCATGCAACGGCTCGAGTCTTACGGCAGCAAGCCCCGGCTGAATGACGCCATGATGCAAGGCCTGACGCTGCTGGAAACCCGGCCCAAGACCGAGCGGCGCTTGATGGTGGTGTTTTCCGATGGGACGGACCGCGGCAGTGAGAATTCGAAGGCGGATGTGGTTCGACGTTCAACGACTGACGGAACCGCGATTTACGCCATTCATCTCAGCCGTATGGAAGCCCTGCTGCGAGACCCGCCCGACCAGGGTCATCCCATGGATCCACTGAACGCCAATGTCACGCGGCCGCTGGCGCCGGGTGTGGTGCCCACTCCCATGAATTCGAACAACACCTGGGACGCGCCCTACCCGATGATCCCGATTATCACGGCCGCCGGCACCACCATTCTCTCGGAATTCGTTAAGAATCCGCTCGAGATTTACGCCGGCTACACCGGCGGCGTTTATTACTCTCATTGGAAAGAAACAACTCTTCAGAACCAGTTGAGCCGAATCTGCTCCGAAGTGCACACACAGTATGAAATCGCCTATATGCCCAGTAACCTGACCGACACCGCGTTTCACCGCATCCGTGTGGAGGTCGACAAACCCGGCTTGAAGGTGAGGGCGCGGGCAGGGTACTTCTACCAGAAACAAGCTACGAAGTAAAAAAAGGGCGGCGGGCCAATCCGGTTTGGGGTGCGGCCTGGTAGTTTATAACAATGGCAATACTATAGATATTACTTTTTGGCTTTCGCCGCAGGCTTCGGTTCCGCTTTGTCGGTTTCGGAATTCATCCAGACGCTCACCACGTTCCAATCACCCACCTCCTTCTGCAGGACGATGTCGTAGTTGGCGCTGCCCTGCGCGTCGGAGAGCGTAACGTGGGCGAGGGCGCGCGTCGAATCAGGGGTAAAGGTCACGCGCTCGATTTCCGTTTGGGCGGGCGGCGGCTGGGCGGTCTGCGCGGCGCCGCTCGCTCGTCGAGCGCTCGGAGTCGGGCTCTGAAGCGCGGCAATGAAGTAGGTGTGAACGGCCTCGGGGATCGAGCCGCCGGTTTGCCGGCCCTGGGCCGACGCGAGATAATGCGCCCGCGCCGAAATCACTTGCCGGACGTTGTCAACATCGTCTCGAATGACGAAGTCTTCAAGCTTGCTGGCCGCCTGCTGCAACTGCGCCGGAAGACTGGGGTCCGACCGAACCGAAAGGGACCAGATGGCGGCTTCGGTTACGGTGCGGTCAGGTTCGGCGTCGGATTTCGCGACCGCCTCAATCAGCGCCTGCGTGATGTCCGGGTCTTGATACTCCCCGAGCGCGCCCAAGTAAAAGCGCCGCAGGTCGAGGTCTCGCTTGTCTTTCACCAGCGTGGCCAGAGTCTTCATGGCCTTCTCACCGCCGAAAAAGGCCAGGCACTGGGCCGCGAACTCGGCGGTGCGGTCGTCCTTGAGTGCGGCTTCAAGCTGCGGAATCAGGTCAGGTCCGGCGGCGAAGGCTGCGTCGTAGAGGGCCTCTCGGGCGCTGGCGTTCGAAGACGAGAGGATGCCGTCGAGCAATTCGGGCGCCCAGTCGCCCGGCAAGGGCGCAGCGTCAGGCGCGCTGTTGGAAGCGTCAGCCGCGGGCGATCCGGCTTTGCTCACGGGCGCCTCAGGCTGCGCCGCTTTCGTGGCTCTGGATGTCGGCTTCTGCTGCGCAGGCACGGCGCTCCAAGCTTGAAGACTGGCAAAGCAAACCAGTATTGCGAAGAGTGCAACGCTTCGTTGACACGCCTCCCGAACGAACCAGGGTTGCGTGGTGTTGGGCAGCGCGCGAGGTTGCGTTGACGAATTGCAGCGGTTCATCTTCTATTTGGATGCGCTTGGCAGGCTCGCGGTCCAGCGCGAGACGCGACTCGCGCCAGCGGTTGGGCCTGTAGACAAAAAACCTCGTCACACAGCGCGAGCGTTAATTTCGGTGGATGAGTTTAGACATTGCGGCCGGCCGGTGCTCAATTGACCGGCAGATAGGCGAGTGCGCTGCACTGATGGATTCGAAAGTGACAGGAACAGCGGTCCGAAGGGCAGATCACCGGAACCACTCCGAAGTATTGTTGGGCCGTGATCAACCCGGGCATGCCGCAAGCGGGGCAGCCCACGATGGCGTAGAAGACGGAGGCCACGCGCTTGCGCAGTGAAGGAGAATGGTCAAGCACGATGACATCGGCCGGCGCCATTTGGCCGAGCTGACCCTCATCAATGATGTTCAAGGTGTCCGGCCAAACGGACTGCTTTTCGCCTGCCGTTGCGTGCTGAACGGCTGAGCCGGCGCGAACCATATCACTTCTTAAGTCTCCCCGACTTCGGCGCATCATCCCACCTCATCAGTGTTTCTGGGCCGCCGGAAAATGTCCGGCGGCCTCCACATAGACCTCTATCGGCAGAATCCGGACAATCTCAATACCCCTTGTCTTGCGCCTGCGGTTCCAAGTTGGTGCCGCACAGTCCCAGAACGGAACTTCAACCGGTCTTAAAGCTTGTGCGGGCTTGGCCGATACAGCAACCATCTGCGAGATGTATTGCGATGCAACACCGAACGCAAAGGTCACGCAGCCATAGACGTCGGGGACTCTAGACCCCGGAACGCACCAGAAACCGCCACTTGAGAAACGTGACAGGCGGCGAAGGGGAGTGAAGAACATCCCCTTCCCGATGGCGCCGAAGTGTCTTCGAGCGCAGCGGAGAAGCCTGTTTCGCGAGTGATGCAGTTCGGTTGCGGTTCCGGTGCGCGACTGTCCCTGAGACAGGAACGAGGTGAACTGCAATGGCTACTCAAACAGTAACAGCCGCGTTGGGTCAATCGGCACCACGCAGCGTCAATTCGCGCCGCCGGACATCATGGTCAGCAAATCAGAAGCGAGTTGCTGCCAAGGCGCAGCGTGAAGCTCTAGCAGTCCAGCGTGAACGCCAACGCGAGGAACTCACGGTAAAATTGATGGGACTGGTGAAACGGGTGGCGTTTGAAATGAGAGAGCACCTGCCTGCCCACCTTGACCTGGATGACCTGGTGAGCGCTGGGACGCTCGGCCTCATCGACGCCGTACGCCGCTTCGAGGCCGACAAGCACGTTAAGATCGAGACCTATGCACGCTACCGGATCAAAGGGGCGATCCTCGATGCCTTGCGCAACCTCGATCCAGCCTCACGGGATATGAGGAAAAAAAACAAGCGTGCGGAGCGAGTATTTCGAGAGTTGGAGATGAAGCTCGGCCGCCCAGCTACCGATGCCGAAATGGCGGAAGCGATGCACATGAGCTTGAATTCGTGGTACAAGATGGTGCACGAAATGCAAGCTATGGGTCTCGAGTGGCTTCGGCCCACCGATATGGCTCCGGCTCGTCCGCTGGCCGAAGAGGATTTGCCGGCCACGGACGAGGTGGATCAATTTGAGCTCTGCTACCGGCGGGAGCAACGGGACTTGATTGCCCGGTCTCTCGACCGGGTCTCCGAGCGGGAACGGCTGGTGCTCTCGCTCTACTACGTCGAGGACCTCACCATGAAGCAGATCGGAGACCAACTCGGCGTCGATGAGTCGCGCGTTTCACAGATCCATTCCGTGGCCCTCAGCCGGCTCCGCAGTAAGGTGCAGTCGATGATGCGGCCGCCGTTGCCGAGCGTCAGGCCGCCCGCATCGAGCGCTGTCTACGCGCAGCGGATCTAAGGCGTCGTACGACGGACGTTGCCCTCGAGCCACGTCCGATGGTACAAACTAGAGTGAGCTTTTGAGGGGCTCTTCCACCGGCGCAGTGGGCCATTGACACCGATGAATCGATACGACGGTAAGACGTTCGAAAACCAGAACGTTGTTTTAGACGAAGGCGTGTTTATCAATTGCGTCTTCAAGAATTGCAGCCTCGAGTATAGCGGCGGCGACGTCTACGTTCAGAACTGCCAGGGCGATGGTTGCCAGCTCATCTGGCGCGGCGCCGCGCAACGTACCGTCTTTCTGCTGCAAGGTTTGGGCCTGATGCCGGTTCCCACCGCACCACCTGCCGCAAACACCCGCGTGCAATAGCGCCACACCGTGCACTCCGGCGCTGTCGAGTGCTCTTCTGAAGTCTCGCCTCAACGTCAGTTGACCCCCGACGGAGCACAACGGGCACCATCACAATCTTTCGCGACAGACCTTCATCGCTTTATACTCAACCTGGGACTCTTTCATGCCTTCTCGCCGTGAGTTTATCACCGGTCTGGCCGCTTTCGGCGGCAGCGCGCTGGCGCTCCGCCGGAATCTGATGGCCCGTTCGTTCCCGCCAGTGCAACCGAAGGTTGGAGGTGAGTCTCCCAGCGTGCCGGTTCGTTATACGAACGTGGCGCAAGCGGCGGGACTCAACTTTGTACAAGACGCTACCACCTCGGATCAGAAATACTACCTCGAGACCATGGGCACGGGCCTTGGTTGGATTGACTACGATCAGAATGGGTTGATGGATCTCTACTTCGTGCAGTCGGCGGCCACGGATAGTTACAAGCCGCCCCGTCCACTCCGCTCTGCCCTGTATCGCAATAACGGCGACGGAACCTTTACGGACGTTACCGAGAAGGCTGGCGTAGGCGCCGCCGGGCTCTACGGCCAGGGCGTGGCGGTAGGCGACTACGACAATGATGGCTTTCCCGATTTCTACGTCACGGGCTACGGCCGCGCCATTTTATTCCGAAATAACGGTGACGGCACCTTCACTGACGTCACCGAGAAAGCCGGGGTTGCAAACACGGGCGGATGGGGCACGAGCGCGGGTTGGTTCGATTACGACCGTGACGGCTATCTCGATCTTCTGGTCTGCAATTACATCGAATGGTCGCCTCAGAACAACATCTGGTGCGGCGACCACAAGCCCGGGTACCGCGCTTACTGCCATCCCGACAACTACAAGGGCCAGCGGCTGAAGCTCTACCACAATAATCATGACGGCACTTTCACAGACGTGAGCGAGAAGTCGGGCGTCGGCAAGCCGGAAGCCAAGGGCATGGGCGTGGTACTCGCCGACTTCAATTGCGATGGCTGGACCGACATCGCCATCGCCAACGACACGTGGCCGAATTTCTTGTTCATCAATCAGCGCGACGGCACGTTCAAGGACGTATCGTTGATCTCGGGCGTGGCAGCAAGCGAAGACGGCAAATACGAAGCGGGCATGGGCATCGATGCGGCCGACGTGGACGGCGACGGCTGGCTGGACATTTACATCACTCACCTCGATCATGAACTCAACCGCCTGTACCACAACAATCATGACGGGAGCTTCGATGACGTTACCTACGCCTGCGGGATTGGGAACGAGGCGATCAACTTGAGCGGCGTCACCATGAAATTCCTGGATTACGACAACGACGGCTGGACCGACATTTGCCAGGTGAACGGAGCGATGCTCGACAACATTAATCTCTACCATCCGGAAGTCACCTACCCGGAGCCAAAGTTGATGTTTCGCAACGTGGGTGGAGGGAAATTCAAAAAGGTGTCTGACGAGTTGGGGCCCGATTTCATGCACAGCGTTCCCGGGCGCGGCCTTGCGGTGGCCGACTACGACAATGACGGGGACCTTGACTTGGCCATAAACGTCCGCGGCGAACGCCCTGAACTGCTGCGCAACGACGGCGGCAACAGCAACAACTGGTTCCAGGTGTTCCTTATCGGCACGAAGTCGAATCGCGACGCAGTTGGCGCGACGCTCCGGCTGGTTTCAGAAGGCTTCACTCAAATCAAGCAGCGGCAGGGCGGAATGGGCTATATGTCGGCGAGCGATCCTCGAGTGCATTTCGGGCTGGGAGCCCGCAAGTCGATCGAGTCACTGGATATCACTTGGCCTAATGGCACGGTGGAGAAACTCGACAAGGTGCCGGTGAACCAGATCATCAGCGTGAAGGAAGGAGAGGGCATTGTGCCGCGGCCCTTTCCCAGATCCCGGTAATGTGAGTAGGCTCGTGGGGAGCCGAACATGGCCGCTGGCGAAGAGTGGCACGCCACTGCCAAAAAGCAAATTCGCACGTTAATTATTGCGGCAGCGCCACGGTCTCGCGGGCAGGATGAAGCGTCATTCTCATCCCATACTCGGGTCGCAGGGTGAGCGAAGGCAAAGGCCAGGTGCGATGTCCCGGAACAGTCCGGAAGCTGAAGCGGCGCATGATAGTCGCCAAGACGAGCGCGACCTCGAAGAGTGCGAACTCCTTTCCGATGCACACGCGGGGTCCGCCTCCAAATGGAAAGTAAGCAAACTTGGGCAATCGGTCGGCGAGGTCATCCGCCCAGCGCTCGGGCCGGAAAGAGTCGGGATCGTCAAAGAACCGTGGATCGCGGTGCACAACCCACTGGAACATTGCCACCGTCGATCCTTTGGGTATTGTGTACCCGCCAATCTCGCAGTCGCTGAGCGCCTCGCGCACTACGCCATATGCGGGCGGGTACAAGCGGAGCGACTCTTTGATGACCCAATCGAGATAGGGTAACCGGCTCAGGTCGCGGAGCGTCACCGGACGGTCTCCCAAAACGCTCTCGAGTTCTTCCAGCAGACGGGTTCCGGCCTCGAGATGCTCTCCCAGCAGAAAAAGCGTCCAGGTCAGAGCGAGCCCCGTCGTTTCATGCCCGGTGAAAAAGAGCGTGGCCATCTCGTCGCGAAGCTGCTGATCTGTCATCTGGACGCCATAAACTTGCTGCGCTCGAAGAAAGGCTGAGAGCAGGCTGGTTTCGTCCGCGTTCGATTGCCGGCCGTCGCGGATGGCGTCGTAGATAATGCCGTCGAGGCCCCGCATGGCCCGCAGGTAGCGGAGGTTGCCCGGCGTGGGAATCCATTCCGGCACGGCGTACATGCCGAAGCGGTCGGCAAACTGTTCGAGATAGACGTTGATGGCAGCGGTTGCGTCTTCGATCTCGTCGGCGAGATCGCGGCCGAAAAGCACGCGCGCGATAATCTCCAGCGTGAGGCGCATCATCCGTTGGTGAACATCGTGAACCTCGCCGGCCTCCCAGCTCTCCAGCATTCGCTCGGTGTAGGCCACGATGGTCTCGGCATACGTATCGATATGCTCGTGGCGAAAAGCGCGCTGCCCAATGCGGCGCTCACGCAGCCAAGTATCGCCGTCGCTCGTCAGCAGGCCTTCACCAAACAGACGGCGGCTCTCGCGCAGATAGACCGCCTTGATGAAATTCCGGTAATTGGTAACCAGAACCTCCTCGATGTAGCGCGGATGGCTGATCAAATAGGTGGGGATGTTGACGACGCGCACGAACACGATGTCGCCGTATTCACGCGCGACTCGGCTTGCGAATTTGACGTCTTCCCTTCGGACCTCTGGAAGTACACCAAGTAAAAAGTGTCCCTTGGGGCCCGGGGGCCGCTTGACTGAAGGCATAGGTTGAAGTCTCAGCAATACAACGGATTAGCTATGCTAGCATGAGAGTAGACATCCCGCAAAAACAAACTTCGCTGCTTTCACGATGGGATTCTGCGCGCACAAGCGTCTTGAGTGCTCTCGCTTATAGATGGAGCACGGTGCCTAAAGGTTGCTGGACAAGATTGTTGCCACGGGCCCGAAAAAGTAGTGGAGTGAGTCTTCCCAAGCAGTAGCAGCGATGCGTTTGACGTGCCGCTCGCTTCGGTGACGTACAATGGAATTCGCCTCATGAACGACAGCCAACCAAGCTTGCCATCCGATCTCTGCGCCCAGATTCGGGCATTCGTCCAGTCGTTGCGACAGCCTGTGGCGGCGGAAGAGGGAGGTCCCGTCCTTCAGTTAACCGAGGGATTGCCTGGTAATGCGACGGAAGGCGGTTGGCGTCTGGAAGTTGAATTCGGCAAGCCGTTGCTGGAATTCTGGGGCAGCGGTCGATCGATCGTACGCCGCATCGAACGCATCAAGCGGGACGGCAGCACACTCCTCGTCGAGGCCCGCAAGCCGGGCGGCGTTCCGGTTCAGCTTGAAATCGGCGAAGCCGAAGCACTCGCAGGGGGTGCCACCAGGCGGAAGCCAAGCGGCTTAGACCGGAAACGAGCCTCAGAAGAAGCGAAAGGATCGAGGTCCGAACCGAGCCCTGAGCAAGACCCGGCAGCGCGCCGGGCCCGAGAGCGCGCCGGATTCGAGCGCGATCTTACGGCGATGCTGGCTCGCGAATTTCCGGGCTGGCGCCTGGAGCGCGTGACACACCGTTCCGACCGCGAACGCACCTTCTCGGGCTGCTACACACGAGGCTGGGCGTGGCGCGGACGCGAGACGTGGGCCTTTCTTGGCCTCTCCGAGCTCGAGGGTCCTTCCGCCATCGAGAACGCCCTGGTGTACGGACTCATCTGGTTGGATTCGCTGCGTGAGCGCGCGACGGCCGGCAAGACGGGCGCCAAGGCTCAGTGGACGGTGATGGGTGGGCTCAAGCTTGTACTGCCGCCGGCCGCGGTCGCCGTCGCTGCGCATCGGGCGGCCTATCTTGACCCTCAGCTTGCAGGCGTCGAAATTCTGGAGTGGACTCCCAGGCAGCAGCACGCCCGCGCTGTCGATCTTCATGACTATGGCAACGTAGAGACGCGGCTTACGGCACGATGGCGCAGCGCGCGGCTGTTGGAACAGTTTCACCCTCTCGTTCAGCAGTTGCTCGGCGATGTTCCGGCGGAGCGCTCGAAGCGGGTCAGAATCGTTGCGGACGCAGCGGGTGAGTCCGTCTCGCTGCGGGTGGCGGGCCTGGAGCTGGCTCGCATTGAAGGCCGGTCGCCCGCCAGGGTGTATTTCGGACTCGAAGGTCAGCGGCGGCTGCTGGAGGAAGAAAACCGGGCGGAATTTAATGGCCTGATGACGAGAGCGCTCGACCTTCGACGGCCGCGTAGCTCCGGCCGCGCGGACCCGCTGTACCGCCTTCAACCCGAACGCTGGCTGGAAAGCTTGCTGGTGGACGACATCAGTCGCGTTGACCCGGCCTTTGTCCCGGAGCACGTCTATCCGCAGGTGCCGGCTTTTTCGGGTCCCGCCTCGCCGGAACTCTCGCGCGGCGTGATCGATATTTTAGGCGTCACGCGTGACCCGGAAAGCGGTGTCCACCGCCTGGCTGTGGTGGAATTGAAACTCGATGAAGATCCCAACCTGCCTTTGCAGGGCCTTGATTACTGGCTCCGGGTCAAATGGCTCGAAGACCGGAATCAATTCCGGGACTGCGGGTACTTTCCCGGCCTAACGCCCTCGCCGTCGGCCCCTGTGCTCTATCTGGTGTGCCCCGCTTTCCGTTTTCACTCCACCACAGGGCGCATCCTACGGTATTTTCAGCCTTCGATTCGCGTCGTGAAAATCGGGATCAACCAGAGCTGGCGGGAGGGCGTGAAGGTCCTCTTCAGGCGCACGCTCCAGCAGGGACGCGTTCTCGAAGAAAGCAGGGCCGACAGGTGACGGCCGCAATTGAGTTGATTCTCCCAGGCGCTTTTTAGGTGACTTCGTGGCGAACAATGAAAAACTGAGCAGACCGCTCCTTCTCTTTGACGGTGACTGCGGCTTCTGCCGTTATTGGGTAGCGCGCTGGCGAATTCTGACGCGAGGTGCACTTGACTTCGCTCCCGCTCAGGCGGAGGCGTCGCGCTTCCCAAAGATTTCCAAAGAAGCCTGGTCGCGCTCCGTCCAGCTCGTCACACCCGAGGGCGAGATCTATTCGGGAGCCGAGGCAGTGTTTCGCTCGCTGGCGTACGCGCCTGAGCATGCCTGGAAGCTTGGAGTTTACCGGCATTTGCCCGGCGCGAAGCCCGTATGCGAGTGGGCCTACCGTACGGTTGCAGCCCACCGCAATCTCTTTTCGAAACTTTCCCGGCTCACTATGGGCCGCGACCCCGAGCCTCCCTCCTATGCTTTCAGCCAGTGGCTCTTTCTGCGCCTGCTAGGGCTCATTTACGTAATCGCCTTTCTCTCTCTGCGCGTGCAGATTCTGGGTTTGGTGGGCTCACGCGGGATTTTGCCCGCTGGCCTTTTGCTGCAGCTCTTTCAGAAAAACTTCGGATCTGCGAGCCATCGCCTCTTTCCAACCCTGGCTTGGTTCAGTTCCAGTGACGCATCGCTCAAGCTACTCTGCAGTGGCGGCGCATTGTTCGGTCTGCTTGTGTTTGTAGGCTTGGCCGCGCGACCAGCGCTAATACTCGCCTGGACCTTCTACCTCTCGCTTTTCACGGTAGGGCGCGATTTTCTCTCGTTTCAATGGGACTTGCTCTTGCTCGAAGCAGGCTTCCTCGCAATTTTTATGGCTGCTTGGCGGCCCGTCGATCCTCCGTGGCGGTCGGCTTCCCACTCCCACCAGACCCTTGTTCTCTGGTTGGGGCGGTGGCTTCTGTTCAGGCTGATGTTCCTTTCGGGCTCCGTGAAGCTTTTGAGCGGCGACTCGGCTTGGCGAAATCTCACGGCTCTCCAATTTCACTACTGGACGCAGCCCCTTCCTACGCCCGTGGCATGGTACGCAGCCCAACTGCCCGCGTGGTTCCAGAAGGTCTCGGTGGTGGCAGTGTTGGTTCTCGAACTGGGCGTTCCGTTCCTTATCTTCGCTCCGCGGCGGCTGCGTCGAGCCGCAGCCTTCCTGATTATAGGCTTCCAGTTGCTGATCGCGATCACGGGCAACTACGCGTTCTTCAACCTGCTTGGCATTTTCCTTTGCGTCCTGCTGATCGATGATGTTTGCTGGCGCCGCTGGTTGCCAAACGGCCTCGTACAGCGCATCGTGAGTGAAGCGCCCGCGCCGGCGCACACCCGGCTGGCCTCTGCCGGAAGGACCGTGCGCGCCGCCTTGGCAGTCGTGATTCTGGTGGTCAGTGGCAGTGAAATGCTGATGACGTTCAACCAGGACAAACTGGTGCCCGGTTTCGCGCGGCAGATGGTAGAGTGGCAGTCGCCGTATGGTATTGCCAACTCTTACGGTCTTTTTGCCGTGATGACGACTTCGCGTCTCGAGATCGCAGTGGAGGGAAGCGACGACGGGCGCAACTGGCTGCCCTATGAGTTCAAGTACAAGCCGGGAGAACTGGCGCGCCGTCCTCCGTGGGTTGCGCCGTATCAGCCGCGTCTGGACTGGCAAATGTGGTTTGCCGCGCTGGGAAGTTACCAGCAGAATCGCTGGTTTGCGAATCTTCTCATCCGGCTGCTCGAAGGATCGCCTGATGTGATCGCGTTGCTGGAAACGAATCCTTTCCCGAACGCACCGCCGCGTTACATCAGAGCTGTGGGTTACGAGTACCATTTTACGGACTTCGCTTCGCGCCGCGCCACCGGGGACTGGTGGCGGCGCGACTGGAAGGGGTTGTACTTTCCGGTAGCATCGTTGAGGGGGCAATAACGCCCGAAGCTCGGCGTAAGCCCTGAACTCACCGAGTGTCAATGGCACGGCGCTGCCCGCGGCTGCGAACATCAGCTCTCGCACCGTATGTCGCGGAATCATACTATAATCGGGAGCTGGGCCAAATTCGTGGCTTCCGATTTCTAGTTTTCGACTTGTGTTATGAAACTCTCCCGTCGACTCTTCCTGGGATCGTCTGTCGTAGCCTTGGGCTCGCAGCTTATGGACGCGCTGGCCACGCCGCTTTGGAAGTGGCGCAACGGTGTGGTGCTTGCCGCTTCGCCGCAGCCGGCCGCGGCCGCCGCACCGGCGGTCACGTTCGTTGACGTGGCTAAGGAAGCTTGCCTCACGGTCACCAACGTTTGGGGTGGTGTGCAACACAAGGACTACATCATCGAGGCCAAGGGCAGCGGCTTGGCTTTCTTCGACTACGATATGGACGGTTGGCTTGACGTCTACCTGACGAATGGCCTGCGCCTGAATGAAACCTATGCGCCGGGTCAGGCACCCACTTCGCATCTCTTCAAGAACAATCGCGACGGCACCTTCACGGATGTAACTGCCAAATCGGGCCTCGGCGTGAGCGGCTGGCAGACCGGTGTCTGCGTGGGAGACTACGACAACGATGGCTGGGATGACCTGTTCTGTTGCTTCTGGGGCCACAATCTCCTGTTTCATAACAACGGCGACGGCACATTCGCCGACGTTACCAAGAAGGCCGGCCTTTGGGAGGATTTTGGCACGAAGCCCCCGCGTTGGGGCTCCGGCTGCACCTGGCTTGATTACGACCGCGACGGCCATCTCGACTTGTTCGTGGCCAACTACATCGTGTTCGACAAGGACAAGATTCCGGCGCCCGGGCAATCCGCCTACTGTCAGTGGAAGGGTGTTCCGGTGATGTGCGGTCCGCGTGGCCTGCCCGGTGGATCGAACATCCTCTACCACAACAGCGGTGACGGCACCTTCACGGACGTGTCGGAGAAAGCCGGCATTCTGAAGCCCGGTCCGCGTTATTCCATCACCGCTGTTTCCTACGACTTCGACAACGACGGCTGGCCGGATATTTATGTGGCCGTGGATTCTGAGCCCAGCATTCTCTTTCGGAACAACCACAACGGCACCTTCACAGACGTCGCGGTGATGAATGGATGCGCGTACAACGAAGACGGCCAGGAGCAAGCGGGGATGGGCGTGGGCGTGGCAGATTACGACTGCGACGGTTCCTTGGATATCTTCAAGACGAATTTCTCCGACGACACGCCGGACCTCTATCACAACAACGGTGACGGCACGTTTACGGACGTGACCTTTGCGGCGGGGCTTGGCCTGAATACGCAGTACGTCGGCTGGGGTTGCGGGTTTCTCGATTACGACAATGACGGTTGGTCCGATGTCATGCAGATCAATGGGCACGTTTATCCGGAGGTGGATAAGTCTGACCTGGGCGTGAAATTCAAAGAGCAGCGGCTGCTTTATCACAACCTGGGTAACGGGAAGTTCAAGGACGTCAGCCCCGAAAGTGGGCCGGGAATCACCGAGTTGTATTCGAGCCGTGGCGCCGCTTTCGGTGATTACGACAACGACGGCAACATCGACGTGCTCATTCTCAACATGAATGACCCGCCTTCCCTGCTCCACAACCAGGGCGAACACCGAAACAATTGGATTACGCTCAAGCTCGTGGGCACCCAATGTAATCGCAGCGCCATCGGCGCCCGCGTACGCGTGGCGACTGGCAAACACACGCAGATGGACGAGGTGCATTCCGGCACCAGCGTGATGTCGCAAAGCGATCTGCGGCTTCACTTCGGCCTCGGCGAAGCGAGTGTGATCGACCTTATCGAGGTGAAGTGGCCAACCACCGGGAAGCTGGAGAAATTCACTCACGTCGAGTCCAATCAGTTCGTCACCATTAAGGAAGGATCGGGCATTGTCAAGTCTGAAAAAGCCCGCAACCAATCGCAAGCGAGTCCAGCGCACACCTCAACTCGCTTGGTTTCCGCGTCCCGCGAGCAAGGGTCTAAGCTCCTCAAGTGACCGCAGCCGCGGGTAATCCAGCCCGTCGTCGTAGATTCCGAAGCGGTCGATAAGTACTCCTTGAAGTCCTGCGTTCCGCGCTCCTCCCACGTCTGTGGCGTACGTGTCGCCAATGAAGAGCGCTTGGGATGGAGAGATGGCGGCCTGTCGAATGGCCATGTTGAAGATCTCCGGATGCGGCTTCTCAACTCCCACCACCGCCGAGTCCAGAATGGTGCGAAAGTACGGAGCCAAGCCAACGCGATTGAGTTGCTGCTCCATGGTACCCACCGAATTGGAGATGACGCCCAGATAGTAGCCCGAATCGCGCAACCACCGCAGCACTGGCTCCGTGTCGGGAAAGACGCGGGACCAGAATTGAATATCGCGAAAGCGCTCGATGACCTGTTCGGAGACGGCGCCGTGTTGATCGACCGGCACGCGAATGCGGTGCATCAGGGCGTGAAGATACTCCGTCCAGTAAAGGCGATCGACGGCCGGTGGCACTTCACCGCGCTCAAGCAAGGGCCAGAGCCACTCGTCAAACTTCTTCTTCGCCAGCCTCTCAGCGGCGTGGAAGTCCGCGACGGTCGCCGGGAATCCCACGTCGGTCAATTCTTGCGCCAGTTCTTCCACGCGGGGATAGAGAAGCGTATTTCCAGCGTCAAAGAAGATCCCGCGAATTGGACGTTCCGTCGCCATGTTGTGCAAGCCCTCGAAGGCAGAGACCGAAGCGAGATCTCTCGCGGCGCCGAAACGCGCGGCGGCGCTCGAAATGACGGGTTAGCCGCTGCCAAGCGCACTCAAAGAGTTCGTTCCACTTCGGGTCTCATGACCATCATGACCATCGCCCTCTTCATGAATAATCGGGCCACGGCGGGGCTAAGTGGCTGCAACCGATAAGCCGGTCATTCCCGCGGCGGATTCCGAGGCGTCAAGAAGCTGATCGAGAAGCGCTTGCCGCTCCGCGCGGGTTGCGAAAGCACCCCGAATCGCGTTCTCTGCCAACCGGATGATCTCGTCGGCCGTGAGTGCAAAATGAGTCGCGGCGAGGCTCATCTCATGCCCGATGCTGGTGCCGAACATGGCGGGATCGTCTGTATTGATCGTCACCGGAACGCGCGACTCAATGAGCTGGCGCAGGGGATAGTCCTCGATCCGTCCGATCAAGCCGGTTGCCAGATTACTCGTGAGGCAGGCTTCGACAGTAGTGTGACGTTCGGCCAGTAGACGAACCACTTCGATGTCGCGCGCCGCGCTCGTGCCGTGACCGATACGCTCGGCACCCAATTGCTCTACGGCGTCGCGCACGCTTTCGGGTCCAGCCGATTCGCCCGCGTGCGCCGTGAGGTGAAGGCCCAGGTCGCGGGCTTCGCGGTATACATCCGCGAAAAGGCGCGCCGGTCCGCGCACTTCATCACCGCCGATGCCAAAGGCCACCACGCCCTCTTCCCGGAAACGCGCCGCATCATGCATCACTTCGCACACGTGATCAACACCGAATTGACGAACCGCGTCGAAAATCCACCGCACCTGCAGGCCAAGCCTCGCCGAAGCCTCACTCGTCGCCTCCGCGATAGCCGCGAAGACCGCATCGAGCGATTGCTTCTTCCACAACACGACTCCGGCAGAAAACGTTACCTCCGCGTAGCAAACGCTTTCTGCGCTTAACTCCTCTATCAGCCGTGTGGTGGCAAGCGCGTAGTCGGCAGGCGTCTCCAGCAACAACGACAGCAACTTGAACGCGTTCAGAAAGTCCCCGAAGTGCGGATAGCGAAACCCTTGCCGCTCGCGCTCCTTGATCCAGCACTCGGTCTCGTCGAGCAAAAGACCCTTCCGTTGGGCGATCTCGCGCAGCGTTGCGGGACGAATGCTGCCTTCCAGGTGGAGATGCAGTTCCACTTTCGGCAAGCGGTTGATGAGAGGTTCGGGATCGAAGGAATGAGGCATGTAAGAAGAAGTCAGGAGTCAGAAGCAAGAAGCAAGAAGCAAGAAGTCAGGAGTAAGAAGCTAGTAATCAGCACCAAAGGTGGTCAGGAGCAACATTATTTTCCAGTCGATCTGCACATCTTCTTCAGCATGGTGATAGCGAGGGTACGCCATTGCCGTATATCACAAACGTCAGGATCATAAGTCAGTGATCATTTCTCTTAGAATGATCTCTTCTGCATTCTTACTTCCGGCTTCTTACTTCTCGATTCTTACTTCTGAACTTCTAACTCCTGACTTCTGTCTTCTGACTCCTGTCTTCACCGCGCCGGCAAGGTCGGCTGTCCCGCATTGAGCCAGGCGGTATACCAGTAGGAACCGGTGTCATGCGCGGCGGCGCTGATTTCCTGGATTGTCATTGAGCCTAGCTGGTTGTAGAACCGGTCGAAGTATTCATCCGTGTAGTCGCTCAGGCCCGCCCGCGCCCGCCAATCGGCCCAAAGAACGCGATCCACCCAGGTATTGGCTTCCAGCGCGGCCTGAAAAGCATACGTGGTAGGATCATCAATTTTCGTGGCCTCCTCCGGATGCAGCATGAAAAAGGTGGAGTAGCGATCAATTAAGCTCGACCCAAAGCGCACGTCCACGCCCGGTTGCTCTGTCAGGTGCCCGTCGAAGTTTTGAGTGGTGTGGAGAGGGTCATGCGCGTCGGCGACGAAGTGAGCCAGCACCACCGCATCGAGTTTGGCATCATCCCACTTTTGGGCCTGCAGGTTGTTTGTCAAGCGCAGACTGTACTCGCCGATTCTCCAGGGCAGCGTGCCGTTGGCGCTCACCCGTTTCCCACCGTACTTGGCTACGGCCAACTTGTAGGAGTACGGCAGGCCGAGGTAAGGAAAGAGCCCATACTTATCCAGATATATGTAATGATGCGTGCGTTCGTACGGGTCCTTCTTGATCCACTCGTCCGGGTCATTGGCATGGTCGGTGAAGAAGGACCGGTTGGCTTCGAAGAACGGCCGCATGGCGGGCGGCAGACTTGCAATCGCCCACGTGTTCACCAACCGGTGGGCCGCCGGTCCCCAGGCGTAGGCTTCATATCTAGGCCACAGCAGAAGCAAGGCGGCAGGAATAATGCCGAAAACGGCGACACCGGCAAGCAGTCGCCGCACAGCCGAAACTCTCCGCCGCCGGGCCCCGCCTGCGCCCTGCGGCGCACGTTGGCAGGACGAGATCCCCATGTTCTCAAGCACGATCACCCGGTTGGATGACCTCGGTTTCATGATGAACGCTCGCTGGCACCCGCCATCACTTGAGCGGGCCTGGCAAACTCGCTGTGAAAGCGGCTAAATCCAAAGTAGATGAGCAACCCGATGACAAGCCATACGATAAAACGCAACCACGTTTCGAGCGGCAAACTTGCCATCAGAATGAGACAACAGATTATGGCTGCCACCGGAAGCACCGGGACCCACGGGGTGCGGAATCCTCGCCGGCGTTCCGGCTGCTTGTAGTGCAACACCAGCACGCCCAGCGCCACCAGAATAAACGCGAAAAGCGTACCGATGTTCGAGAGCTCCGCGAGCGTACCGATATCGAACAAGCCGGAGGGAATGGCCACCACCAAGCCCGCCACCCAAGTGCTGACATGAGGCGTACGAAAGCGAGGGTGCACTTTGGAAAAGGAGCGCGGCAAGAGGCCGTCGCGGGACATGGCAAACCACACGCGAGCCTGGCCGAGTTGGTACACCAGCAAGGAACTGAGCATCCCGGTGAGGGCTCCCACTGTGACCCATCGTTCGACCCTGAGCAAGCCAATGGCTTGCAATGCGTTCGCTACCGGCGCCGCGTTGTTAAGCGTTCGCCAGCTCTGAATGCCGGTCAGGACAATGGCCACCCCGCAGTAAAGAACGGCGCAGACGATTAATGAGGCGATGATCCCGAAGGGAACGTCCTTCTGAGGATTCCGGGTCTCTTCCGCGCACGTCGAGACCGAATCAAAGCCGATGTACGTGAAGAAGACGATAGCTCCGCCCGTCAGCACACCTTGCCAGCCGTTCGGCATGAAGGGCGTCCAGTTGCTCATGTGGATGTACCGCGACGCAAAGACAATGAAGATCAGGATGGCGGCGATCTTGACGGCCACCATGATGTTGTTGGTCCGCGCGCTCTCGCGGATCCCGCGCACCAAGATCACCGTCAACAACATGACGATGACGAATCCCGGCACGTTAAAGTAAGACCCTGTACGCTGCAGGGAATCATTGAAGACGGGGTTGGCGATGCTGTCAGGTAACTTCAGCCCCAGCCCGCTGAGGAGGCTATCGATGTAGGCCGAAAAGCCCACGGCCACCGCCATGTTGCTCACCGCGTATTCCAGGATGAGGTCCCATCCGATAATCCAGGCCACGATTTCGCCGAGAGTGGCGTAGGCGTAAGTATAGGCGCTGCCCGCGATAGGAATCATGGAAGCGAGCTCGGCGTAGCAAAGCCCGGCGAGGGCGCAGGCGACTGCGACCAGGAAGAAAGAAAGGGCCACGGCCGGCCCGGCGCCAACACGGCCCACCGCGCCCGCCACGTGCCCGCCGTGGAGCAGAAAGTCAAGCAAAGGGACTTTCAGCACGGAGGGGAACTGCAGTACGGTGCCGGCAGCCGCGGTACCCGTCAGGATAAAAACCCCGGTGCCGATAATAGCGCCGATTCCGATAGCGGTCAGCGACCACGGCCCCAGCGTTTTGCAGAGGCGGTGAGCCGGCTCCTCAGACTCTGCAATCAGCCGATCAATGCTTTTCGTTGCCAGTAGTTGGCTGCTCATCTGGAAGCCGCCATCCGGCGTCTCTTCGGCACCGGAACGGGCGGTCAGGCCGCAGCCCGACCGTTTCTAACCTGCATTTCTCACCGGGATTCGAAAAGGGCGGGGCTTCAGCCGGCTTCAGCCCCGCCGAATCCTGCGAAATCGTGGCCTCTGTGTTCCGCTCTCGGCGCGGCTTGCCGTTAGCAATCTGCGCCAAGAGCGGAACACGTCAAATATCAAACCGACACTGTAACGGCGGGGCTGAAGCCCCGCCCTTTTCGAATCCCGGTGAGAAATGCAGGCTAAGCAAAAGACTAGGCGTACTTTCGGGTCCCGGGACCGGCGATCTCTGCGCTGGGCGCGTTACCGCTTGGAAGCGGCCGGGCCCTTCTTTTTCATTTTCGGTTTGTGCGACCCGCGCGGGTCAGTGCGCTTAGCCTTGGGCGGGCGTTTCGCTCGCGCTTCGCGCTTCAGCTTCTTCCGTTCTGCCTTGTCTGCGACTTTTCGTGTGTTCATGACATTCCTTTGTTGATTCTAAAAGACATAGTGGCTTCGTTCCTTGATTTGGCCACCGTTTTCAGACCTCTTGGTGACGGGCGGTCAGGTGTCAGAATTCAGCAATCAGCCTAACCCACGGAGTCCGGACATCGAAGACCGAAAACCGCCTATTGATTCTAAAGCATATTTTGGCTTCGTTCCTTAATTTAGGAGTATTTCTTCGAGCCAACCCTCCCGTCTTCCACGGTAGTGGCTCCAGGGCACCTGCCCCCTGGCGAAGTCTCCGACCTCAAAACAACGAGCCCACGACCAACCACCGGGCCAAGCTCGGGTTCGTTTCTTGGGTTCGTTGGGTTCGTTTCCCGATTTTGCACGTTTTCTCCCTCGAAAATCAGGTTCGTTTGGGTTCGTTTTCGAACGCCAATTTGGGCGCTTTTTGACTCTTATCCATATTTGAATCTGCGGGTTAAGTGTTTTGGGTTCGTTTTTTTGACTCGTTTGGTGAATTTGGCTCAAATAACAAATAACATCATTAATTAGAGCATGTTACAGTTTTGGGTTCGTTTCTAAATTCAAGTGGGGGTACCCCCGGGGGCCTCCACGGGGGCCTCCGGGGCCTCGGGGGGGTCCCGCAGCGCCGAGCTGGTCGATTGCGCATCTACGGCACTTCCAGACAGGTTCTGCACCGCTTTCACGCCCGAAGAGAGTCGCCACGAGACCTGCAGGCGTGTTGGCCACGGCTACGCCTTTTCCAGAGTTGCGAATCGGGGTAGCAGTTTCTTGGCCCCGTAACCGGGAAAACTGATGGTGAGCTTCTCGTCGTCGCCTTGCCCTTCCGACGCCAGCACGGTACCTAACCCATATTTCGCGTGACGCACCCGGCTGCCGCGTTTCCATTTGCCATCCGCTGACGCTCGGGAGGGGGTAGGCCGCCTGGGCTCCAGCCGCTCGCTAAACTTGTTAGCGTGCAGGAAGCGCTGAATCGATTCCCGTGAATTGAGCGCGCCTTCCCAACGAGTCTGCGGCTTCGCCGCTCCGTCAAGCCGTTCGGTGAACTCGGCCGGGATTTCGGCCAGGAAGCGCGAGCTCCGCGTGGTTTGCCGTCCCTCTTCCCCATAAGACCGGCGCGAGGCGCTTAAGGAGAGCGTCAGACGGTCCTTGGCGCGCGTCATGCCGACATAGCACAAGCGCCGCTCCTCCTCGAGAGCGGCGTCATCGTCCATGGACATTTTGTGCGGCAGCAGCCCCTCTTCGAGACCGGCCATGAAGACCGCCGAGAACTCCAGGCCCTTGGCGCTATGCAGGGTCATCAGGGTGACGCGCGCGGTCTCGTCAAAATCATCCGCGTCTGAGACCAACGCCGCGCGATCCAGGAAGGTGGTTAGCCCTTCGCCGGTCTCTTCGCTCTCGGCGACGGCGTTCACCAGTTCCTCCAGGTTTTCGATACGGGCCTCGGCCTCGGGCGTGTCCTCAGCCCTCAACATCTCAAGGTAGCCGGTGCGGGTGAGCACACTGCGGAAGAATTCGTCCAAGCGCAATTGACGGTAATCGTCAGCCAAGGCGAGAATCAATGCCTGGAAGTTGCGGAAGGCACGTGAGGAGCGCGTGGGATTTGCCTGGGCGAGCCTGACGGTCTCCTCAAGGGCCTCCCAATGGGTCAGGTGGTGTCGCCGCGCCATCGTATCGAGCTGCGCCAACGTGGTATCGCCGATGCCGCGCGGCGGGGTGTTGACGACCCTCAAGAAAGCCGCGCCGTCCCGCTGATTGAGCGCCAGACGCGCGTACGCCAACACATCTCTGATTTCGGCGCGCGCGTAGAAGCTGAAACCGCCGACCAGGCGATAAGGTACCTGGCGCGCCCTCATGGCCTCTTCAAACACCCGCGACTGAGCGTTGGTGCGGTAGAGAACGGCAGCGCTGGCCGAAGGATCTCGGGCCAGAAGCTCGGCAACCTGGCCGGCAATGAAGTCGCCCTCTTGTTCCGCGCTGTCCGCCCGGTAAAGACCAATGGGCCGCCCCGTCTTGCGGTCGGTCCAAAGATTCTTACCCTTGCGGGCCCGGTTTCGCCCCACCACGGCCGAAGCTCCGTCGAGAATCACCTGAGTTGAGCGGTAATTCCGCTCGAGGCGCAGGACTTTAGCCTCCCGGAAGTCGTGCTCGAAATTCAAAATGTTCTCGATGCTGGCCCCTCGCCAGCGGTAGATGGACTGGTCTTCGTCCCCGACGGCGCAGATGTTGTGGTGGGCGCGCGTGAGTTGACGAATCAGGCGGTACTGCACGGGATTGGTGTCTTGATATTCGTCAACGTGAATATAGCGGAAGCGGCGGCTGTAAGAGTCTGCCACATCGCGCGCCTGGTCGAAGATCTCCACGGTCTTGAGAAGCAGATCGTCAAAGTCCAGGGCGTTTGAGGCGCGCAGGCGCTTCTGGTAGCGCTCATAGACCGAGGCTACCTTCTCGGCGTCCCGGTCGCGCGCCTTCTGATACATCTCTTCCGGGCTGACGTCGTGATTCTTGGCGCGGCTAATGCGGGAGAGCACCGAGCGAGGCGGTAAGGCGCCGTCATTCAAGCCCAGTTCGGCGAGGCAAGCCCTCACCAGCTTGCCCTGGTCATCGTCATCGTAAATGGCGAAATCGCGGCTGTAGCCCAGGCTCTCAATCTCGCGCCGCAGCAGCCGCACACAGAGGGAATGAAAGGTAAAAATTTGGGGCCGTGAGCGGCCGTCAACTCCACCGCCGTAGACTGCGGCATCTTCCGAATCAGTCTCGGCGCCGGCCTCCCGGTAATCCCGGCGTTCGGCCAGCAGCCTCGCCACGCGTTCCCGCATCTGATCGGCGGCCTTATTGGTGAAGGTCACCGCCAGGATGTTCCAGGGCGGCACGCCGAGCGATTCGATCAGGTGTGCGATGCGATAAGTGACGGCGCGCGTCTTGCCACTGCCGGCCCCGGCCAGCACCAAAACGGGGCCCTCGGTGTGTTCGGCAACCGCACGCTGCTCGCTATTGAGTTGATCGAGAAGGTGTGTCATTCCGTTATGTGGGTTTGCCGCCCTCTGAGACTACCGATTAGCAATTTTGAATCTTAAGCCTACCACGGACTTGACTCACCGCGGGAATCGCTATTGTACGTTGATGCAGTTAGCCATCACGTGATTGTATTAACATCGCCGATATCTTGCTCTCCCCTCCAACTCTGTTAACATGGGCGGTGATGATGGCAACTGCCGCTCCGAGAACCGTGATGACAATGCTTTACACAGGCATTCAACAGCGCAGGTTCGAGGCCCCAGACGCCGGTTTGGTAAGGGTTGGGCGGGGATGGTGTGGACTGTCCTCAACGTAGCACGTGAGTCTGAGATTGTTGCCGGGCAGAGCAGTCGGTTATCCTTTCGTAGTTTGATGTTTGGAAGCCGGACCCGTGTCGATTAGCGTGAACCAGCGCGGCAGTCGCGACAAGGACATCCGCTCTCTGCTTCGTAAGCACCTCGGGCAGGGGACGGTCCTCGGCGTAGCAATACCAGTATTGGCAGACCACATCGAGGCAGCCAAGGAAGGGACCAGCCCTGGCGGCCTCACTGAGAAACAGATAGAAGCCGGGTTTCGGCAGGTTCTCGCTGAGTTCGTTAAAAGTGATTACCACTCAACGTATATCCATCGGCGTCTGGGTGCATCGGGTTTTCTCGAGCCCTTGAAGGGAAAATACCGAATACGCCGCTCTCTCCTCGCCGGACTGACGGTCGAGGATCTCGAGCGACTCCACGCCGAGTTGCTGGAATCGCTCCGATCAGCATACGAACAGCGCCAGGCGGTCATTAGAAGGTTGGAAAAGACGTGCTCCCTGCCGGGGGAGCAGGTCCAGGAACGCTCGGCCTTGGTTGACGAATATCTCTCCCAACTGACGGGGAATCGGGGTGAAATATTCGAAGTCGTCTCCTTCGCCGTTCTGCGCGAGTATTTTCGCACCTTTGGGTTCTCGCTGCAGCGGTTCTCAACCACTCACGCTAACGATGGCGGGATGGACTTTGTCGCGGCGGACGCAATCTATCAGGTGACGACCGACGAGAGTATACAGAAAGTTCGCAAGGATCTCGCGAAGGCCCCCGGCACGAGGCGGGTTCTGGTGCGGCCAACTGTGACCCCGGAGGTTACCGAGCTGTGCGGCGACGAGGTGCTTGAGACGATCGAACTGAGAGACATCTTAAACCATTTCATGGGCTGGCTTATGGGCCGTGACAGCCGCTCTAAGCAGTCAAGGCACCTTCAGCGGGTGCTTCAAATCGCGTTGGAAGAGTTTCGGCGCGAAAACAGAGCCGAGGTCGCATAGCCAGTACGAGAGGTCGCCGAGGGCGAGCTGGTCTTGGGGCCGACTCGGGGACTTGGTTTGGTGTAGGCCGAGCGAAAGGAAGAAGAAATGCCCTTCCAGTGGATCGACCCAGAGATCCTCACAGAGTACCGGGGGATCAGAATATATCACACTTACAAAGACGATGACTTCGAGCAGCCCTCCGAGTTCTGGTATAAGGCGGAGAACGGCGAGGATTCCGAGTTCGACGTGCGCGATCTGCCCGCCGCAGATGGGGTTACGGCGTGGAGTTGGTCGTCGGGCGATGTCAAGGTCCTAGTTTCAACCGGAAGGGACACCCACCTACGGATCATCAAGGCCGCCATCGACCGCGAGATCGACCCGTTTGCGCGGCTCCTGGAGTCAGAGGAGACTGATGGGGATTCTACGGACGGGGGATGACTGTTCTTTCGACCCGCCATTAGGTCCTCCGCCCCTTCGAGGTGTCAACGTACGTCCGCCTGTGAGCCGCTTCTCTCTCTGCTGCAAGAAGGAACGACCGAATGGTGGCGGCACCTGGACTCCCCCCTGTGCAAATAGCGCTGGAGACCAGAACTAAATTTAATTTCTGGTTCTCGTCCTCGGCCACGGCAATGCCCACCCAGTCCGAGGCTCGCGGATCGAACCCGCCGGCCAAAAGCATTTGGGATGACCATAGCGAATGTTATCCTGAACGGGCATGGTGGGCGAATCGCTCATTTCCGAGTATCGGGCGCTGCTGGAAGTCTCTGAATCCGTCGCGGTCCATCGCGATTTGAACGCCCTTTTCCACGATCTTGCGCGCCACCTGCCCAAGGTGCTCAAGTTTGACTTCCTTTCACTCCTGCTTCACGATCCGGCGCGCAATGTGATGCGACTTCACATTTTGGAGACGCGAGTTCCCATCGATGTTCGTACGGGAACCGAGACCGCTGTGGAGGAATCACTCGGCGGGTGGGTTTGGAAGACGCAACGACCGATCATCATCTCCGACACGCAAACGGAGACGCGGTTCACCGAGGCGCTGAAAATTATGCGCCAGTACGAGGTGAGGTCCGCGTGTGCGCTTCCTCTCACCACGGCTCAGCGGCGCCTGGGCGCGATGGGAATCGGGAGCCGCGAGGTGCGGGATTACAGCGCGGCTGAGGTGGAGTTTCTCACCCAGGTGGCGCGCCAGGTGGCGGTGGCGGTGGATAATGCCCTCAACGCCCAGGCCGCTCAGTCTTACCAGGAGCAACTCGCGCGTGAGCGCGACCACCTGCGGCTGCTGCTGGAAATCAATAACGCCATCGCCTCGAACCTCGACCTGCGGGGGCTGTTTGCCGCCATCTCCGCGGGCCTTCGGCGTCTGTTGGAATTCGAGTACACCAGCCTCGCCATCTATGACTCTAAGACGGGCCAGCTCCGGCTTTACGCCATGGATTTTCCGGCGGGCGAGGACTTTCTGCACGAGCAGATGCAGATTCCCCTGGAGGGAACGCCGCCGGGCCAAGCTTTCACCACTCGCAAACCCGTCCTGGTTGACGAGTCGAACTTTGACCAGTTCGCCTCCACGGAGGGCTTTCGCAAGATGCTGGCCGCCGGACTGCGATCGGGCTGCGTACTGCCTCTCATCTCAAGGGACCGCGCCCTCGGCACCCTCAACGTCGGAGCGCGAAGGGAAGGGAGGGTCTCTCCCGAGGAGGTAGGTTTGCTCACGCAAGTGGCACAGCAGGTGGCGATCGCGGTGGAAAACGCGTTGGCATTCTCCGAGATCGAGGAGTTGAAAGAGAGGCTGGCCACCGAGAAGCTCTACCTGGAAGATGAGATTCGCACCGAGCACAACTTCGAAGAGATCGTAGGCCAAAGCCCTGCCCTCAAACGCATCCTGCGACAGGTGGAGACCGTGGCTCCAACCGATGCCACGGTGCTGATTCAGGGAGAGACCGGCACCGGGAAAGAGGTGATCGCGCGGGCGATCCACAATCTTAGCCGGCGGCGCGATCGGACCTTCGTCAAGATCAACTGCGCCGCCATCCCTGCGGGGCTTCTCGAAAGTGAGCTCTTCGGACACGAAAGAGGCGCCTTCACCGGAGCCATCGCCCAGAAACCGGGGCGATTCGAACTGGCCCATCAGGGAACGCTCTTCCTCGACGAGGTGGGAGATATACCTCTGGATCTTCAGCCGAAACTTCTACGAGCCCTGCAGGAGCACGAATTCGAGCGGCTGGGCGGCACCCGAACCCAGCGCGTGGACGTGCGCGTGGTTGCCGCCACGAACCACGACCTGACAGACATGGTCGCAGACCAGCAGTTCCGCAGCGACGTGTTCTACCGCTTGAATGTTTTCCCCGTGCAGATGCCGCCTCTACGCGAGCGGCGCGAAGACATTCCGCTGTTAGTGCGCTACTTCGTGCAGAAGTACGCTCTGCGCATGGAACGGACCATCGAAAGCGTGTCCAAGGACGCTTTGCAAGCCCTCACGGACTACTCGTGGCCCGGCAACATCCGGGAGCTTGAGAACTTCATCGAGCGCGCCGTGATTCTTTCGAGCGGCACGGTGCTGACTGTTTCCCCGAATGACCTGCGGCCGGGCTCCGACATGGCGGCGAGTACCCCGGCCACGCTGGCGGCGGCCGAGCGGGAGCACATCACGCGAGTGCTCAAAGAGACCAACTGGGTGATCGGCGGACCCCAAGGTGCGGCAGCGCGCCTCGGACTCAAGCGGACCACGCTGCAATCCAAGATGAAGAAGCTCGGCCTCTCGCGGCCCGACCGCTAGACTGTAGGCTAAAGACGCGAAAAGATCGAAGCGCCTGGGAGCGAGGGCGTCTCGCCCGCCGCCTCAGTTTCTCAGTTCGGAGTTATTCGCGGAAGGTTTGGAACTCGGAACTCCGAACTGTCGGCGGGCGGGACGCCCGCGCTCCCAGGGGTTCCGTCAGTGGACCCAGAGGCCGGTGGCGGCGACGAGGATGCCGGCGAGCGCCAGCCCGGATCCCATCCCCCAGAAAAACCTTCGCCGGGTGATGAGTGTGATGGAAGTGATCACAAGTCCGGCCTCGAGGCAAACCTCACCGAGATCGTAGCGTGCGGCGCGGCGCTCGTTCTGCTCTGCTTCGGCCGTAAAGCCCACAGCCCTGCTTTGGGCGCCCTTGAGTTCCTCTTCGTAGCGCTTGATTTCACCCGCATATTTGGCCTTGATCTGCTCGGCCTGATTGGGATCCTTCACCTGAACCACAGAGAGAAGGTCGACAAAAACCTGGTAGCTGTGGCGGCGGATGTTGCGAGCCTGATATTCAGCCCAGGAATCGGCGGCCTCGGTCTCTTCCACGATCGTCCGGGTATGTGCACGGTGGCCGAGTACGGAGACCGCGGCCACCGACACCGCGATCACGGACATGGTGAAGGTAGCGCCAACCAGCGCCGGCAGCTCGCGGGCCTTTTCAGCGTGCTCGTGAAGTTCTTGAAGATCTTCGGACACGTAGTGAACTCGAAGTTTGGGATCGAAGCAGCTTTCAGCTTTCAGCCATAAGCTCTCAGCCTTCAGCTTTCAGCAATCAGCTATCAGCATGCAGCCAGCGGGTGTCAGCGACAAGCCTGCCTCGCCTGCCGCTTCCCGCGGGAGCCGGAACCGCCAGGCCCAGTTCCTACAGCGTGTGGGGGAACCGATTGCTAACTAGCCAAGGGCTCCGCCCTTGATATCCGGATGTAGGGCCGGGGCTTGCCCCGGCCAAGGCCGACCCAAGGGTCGGCCCTACGACCACGAAACGAGAACAAAATTCACGTTTCGATGCGCATAACGGTCTAACTAGCCAAGGGCTTCGCCCTTGATATCCCGTGTCCGCCGGGATTCGGGGTTCGGGACTCGGGATTCGGTGGCCAGTAGGCAGTCAGCAGTCAGCAGGTCCGCAACTCGGAGGTGCGAGCGATGTTGGTGAAGGCGT
>DATJYK010000249.1:0-14826 GCA_035578005.1 Terriglobia bacterium | reverse complement strand
GGCGAGGCGACAATTTGGGGTTCGCGGCGATGTCCAGGCCAGACTCACGAGCGGGCTTGCGGCTCCAAGAAATCGCAGCCTTCACCCAGCACAGGCCGAGTCGATCATAAACCGATCTCGTGGACATTTTCATGCTTCGGGGTGTCGCGAAGCGACATGACGACTCGTGGACATTTTCATGCTTCGGGGTGTCGCGAAGCGACATGACGACTCACAAGGATCAGCGGGCGCCGTTTCCGCGGGACATCGTGGCCGCCTTGGACTCAGGTCTCAGTTCGAACGTCTTCTCCGTGACGGACTCAACCTTGGCCCGTGAATAGAAGATGGCGAAGTACTTTCCTCGCGCCCAGAGCTCGTACAGATCGCGGTAATGCGGGCTGTTCACATCGCCGGACTGCCCGGGATTGTTCAGTCCCACTGAATCGTCCCAGTTTTCGGTATCGACGACGATTTTGAATGAGCCGCCGCCGATCTGATTGTCGCCGCCGGCTGTGGCCGTCACCGTGTAGCTGTCGCCCCCACGAGGGAGGTTACCGACGTCGTATTTCGCGCGCAATTCAGGCTTGAGAGCGGAGCTTAACGGGTGGAAAATCGTCGCGTAGTGATAAGCGCCCAGCCTCCACTTCTCGGGATCCGGACCGAGCCGCTTGGTGAGTTCCGCGACAGCCTCAGTGAGACTCTTCGTCAGCAAGGCATTCCGGCCTGCGACGGAATCCGGACCGAAGCGGCCGTCAGGCGCTTGTAGCCAGTCAATAATGCGGGTCATGGGCGGCATGCCCACGTAGTCCCGCGCCTCGCGGGGCACGACGAGGTCGCGCGTGTTGGCCATCAGTCTGCGCTGCCACATCTCGTAGATCCCGGCCTGCACGGCATCTTTGTCCAGGACGTAATCCCAGTGAAGCAGCCGTTCCGCCGCATCGCGTGAGGCAGCGTCGGCAAGCGGAAGATCGCGCAGGAGAGGCACCAGCGAGCGCGCCGGAAGTGAGAGGTCATTGTTCTGGAGTTGAATCATGTCCGGCACCGTGAACATGCGGCCGGACCTTAGAAACTCCTCCACCCTGTCGGCTCGGTACGGATCAGCCCACAAATAGTGCAGCGCATCCTTGTATTCCCAGCCCGGCGGGATGAGATAGTTGTTCGAGGTGTTGAAGAAACCTTTCTCAGGGTTGAGCACATGCGGCAGCGCCTTGATGGGCAGGTAGCCTTCCCACTCGTAACGCCCGTCGCCCGGCACGGGCACGAGGCCGCTCCAGTTGGGCCGCAGCGGTGCGATGCCAACGGCCTGATAGCCAATGTTGCCGTCGCGATCGGCCCACACCATGTTCTCCGCCGGACTGCGGCTGTAGCTGCACGCGTCGCGAAACTGCTGCCAGCTTTGGGCCTGGTCCATCCGCAAGCTGGCGAGATAAGGCGCCGCTCCCATCTCCCTCCAGGCCGCCCGCACCGCGTACGCCTTGTGATGAGCCGTGTCCTCATAAATCACCGGGCCGTGCCGCGTGTACTTCAGCTCAACGGCGGCGGGAGACTGGCCTTTCACCGGAATCGCATCTTTGATGATGGTCATCGGCTCCCATGCGCCGTTGTACTTGTATTCGGAAGGATCGGCGGGGTTCGTGTCGTAAACATAGAGGTCCTCACCGTCGGTCCCGAAGATCGTAAGGCCCCATGCCCCGTAGTCGTTATGCCCAATGGAGACGCCGGGCAAGGAAGGCTCACCGGCGCCGATCACGTTCCACCCGGGCGCCACCAGGTGCACCCAGTATCGCAGCGACGGGGCTTCCTGCACACGATGCGGATCATTCATCATCATGGGGAAGCCGCTCGCCGTCAGCTTACCGCTCACCACCCAGTTGTTGCTGCCAATGTCCTCCCTCCGCGTGCTCAGATCGAGCGCCGAGGGCCGTGAAATTTCCCGCCGCAGGCCCGCGAGGATCCCGGGATCAGCGCGGTATTTGGCAACCAGCTCGTCCGAGGTGAACTTAATGGGCTCGCGGAAGGCCGTATAGACATCGAGAATGTTCTTGGAGAGCAGCGATGGCGCGATGGCCGGGTCTAATTCAAGTTCCGGGTTGTCGGGTTGGAAGCGGTAGAGTTCCTTCACCTTCTCGACGCCGATTGTGCGGACGGCCAGCGCCAGGTTCATTTCCTCATACAGGTTCCCGAACAGGCCATTGAAACGCGAGACCACGACAGCCGGCGTCCACTTGCCGGGTTTCAGGCCGAGCATTTGGAACTCAGGAGTCAAAAGGGCAGGATTGCGCTGCGTTTCCGCGACATAGGCGTTGATCCCGTTGACGAATGCCTCCACGATCGCCGCCCCGTGCGGATGGTACCAATTCAGTTCCTGCGTCAAATCGCCGCGGTACATGAACAGGCGATTGCCGACGTCGCGCTTGAGCTCCCGCGGCCCCAGGATTTCAGCTACCGTCCCGGCGGCTTGCCGCCGCCACAGTTCAAGCTGGAACAGCCGGTCGCGGGCCACGTTGTAGCCTTGTGCGAAAAATAAGTCGTCCTCATTCTTGGCGTAAATGTGCGAGATTCCCCAGCGGTCTTTGAGGATCTCAACGGGTTGGCGCAACCCAGGAACATCAATGGTTTCGGGCGTTTCCGGCGGCGCACTGGCCGCGCGTCCGTGAAACCCAAGGGCCGCAAACGCGAGAACAAGGCACCACAGGCGAGTGGTGTGCTGACGGACGCTCATCAAGAATTGGCCTCCTCAAGCCGATAACTGCGGAAGGATGGTATCACGGGGGAACGAAGGGTGCTGCGCGGGTTGTTCGGGCGAATCGCTATTGGCACGACGAATTTGAGATTGACTTCGCGTGAACGTGGTAAGCTACGTCGTCGTCTTGGCCGGGCACGCCAGCCAGGGGGACCCGAGAATCGCATACGTCACGTGACGGCGCACCAAGCGAGCGAGTAGGTAGTAAGCACGGCAAACAAGTCAAAGCGCAACCGGTTGGTCAGGGCCTCCGGCCCTTTGCGCGTGGACGTGAGGGGCGGCAGACCTCAACAGCAGGTCTGGAGTGCATTCGTTTAGGGTCAGGCGCATGATGTCACGCAAGCGTATCAGAGCGTTAGCTCGATGCCGCACGGTGCTGGCTTTGGCGCTGTTTGGTTTGACGTTGGCAGAGTCGGCTCTCGGGGTTGCAAGCGAGCGGATGCAAGTGATGATGATCCGTCTGTTGACGCCGCTCGCCAGTTACCAGCCCGCCGGCACGCTCTTCGACGCACGGGTGATCGGACCCGAGTTGCGCGGCGGCGCCGAGCTGCTTCCCAGCGACAGTATTGTTACCGGCGAGGTGGAGAAATCCGAATCTGTCCGGTTCGGCATTAGGCGAGAGCGGGCCATGCTCCAGTTGCAGTTCAATGACTGCCTGTTGCCAGACGGAACCCCGGTGGCCTGCAAAGTGGAGCTGCAAGGAGTAGACAACGCGCGCGAGACCGTCAAGGCAAACCGCATCGAAGGGGTGCTGGCGGCCAGCCATCCCTACAGCTTTCTCGGCGGCGTATGGTACCGGCCTACCACCTCGCTGTTTACGCACTCGGCGGCCGGTCTCACGGGGGCCGCGGGAATGTTGTATCCAGAGTTTATTCCCAGCCCGATAGGAGCCTTGGCGGCGGCGGGTTCGCGCATGCTGCTGGAGCGGATTCCGGACCCGGAAATTCAATTTCCCGCCGGAACCGAGCTCCTGGTGCAGGTTCGGGTTCCGGATGATCTGACGGCTTCAGAAGAGCGTTTGGCGACGGTGCCTTCCGAGATGTCAAAATGGGTGGCAGCGCAGCCTGAGGACGTCTACTTGCCCGACAAAAAGTTAGCCGGCGATTTGATTCACTTGGTCTTGGTGGGCTCGCGCGAACAGGTGCAGACCGCTTTCTCGGCTGCAGGGTGGTCGACGAGTGACTCTCTCACCCGACGTTCCTTCTCCCATATGTTTGAGGCATTTTCGTCAATGCGGGCGGATCCTGTCGCCCCTATGGCCGCACTGACGTACCGCGGAAGTACGTCGGCACTGGCATTTCAAAAGGTCCTCAACACGGTGTCCAAACGGCACCACATTCGAATCTGGCAAGGCTCCTTTCCGGGAACTCAGCTTTGGCTCGCTGCGGCCACCCACGACGTCACCATCGCCCTGGACGGCAGACACCTGACTCTGACGCATCGCATCGATCCGCTCGTCGACCGGGAGCGCAGTATGGTAGTGAACGATCTCGTCAGCACGGGCTGCGTGTCGGGAGTGGGTTCCGTCGAGCGGCCGCAGGCCGCGCGGCTTCCCGGCGACGGCCAACCCAGTATGACCGATGGGAATGTTGCAGTGGTATTCCTGGAGAACTGCGAGGTTCCGCAGCCCGTGAGTGAGGCTTTGCAAGAGCCGCGGCACAGCCGCGCCAGTCTCGCCGTGCGAAACTTCGTCCTGGAAAATCGCGAGTACCTGGAGCGCGGCAGCATCTTTTACTTGGGTTATCGCGCGGCCTCCTCAGTCCTGCACAGGAAGCACGAGACCGCGGCTGCCGATGCTGAAAGCTTCGCAGATGGTCGTGCTGCTAAAGAATCCGGCGGCAACGAGCCCAACCATGCCCGCAATCTGACCAGCGGGGCTGCGACGGGCAGCGTTAGGGCGTGGAAACAAGTTCCGTGAACTTGGCCAGATCGATATTCCCACCGCTGACGACCGCCACCACTTTGCCGCTCCCGCACTTACCACTCAGGGCTGCGGCCACGGCGCAGGCGGCGGCGCCTTCCGCAATCACGTGATTCCGTTCCGCCACAAGCTTCATGGCGCGGCGCGTCTCCTCGAGGGTGGCCACGATCGAGCCCGCCAGGACGTGGCTCGCCAGCGCCCACATGCGCGGAAACACACTCTTGCCACCGCACCCATCCACCCAACTGGCCGTCCAACCCGGGAAGTCTTGAGCTGAGCCCGAGGCGAACGAGCGCGCGAGCGGAGCCGCCGTCTCAGGCTCTGCCGCATAGACCTTGGCGCTGGGCTTCGAGGCGGCCAGGGCACAGGCAATGCCACAGGAGAGCCCCCCGCCGCCGAAACCGGCCACCACGGCGTCCACATCGGGCAGGTCTTCGAGAATCTCCAGACCTGCCGAAGCGTTGCCGGCGATAAAAGCATCGTCTTCGAACGGATGGACAAAAGCTCCAGTCATCGCCGAATGCTTGCGCTCGCCGAGAGCCTGCCAGCACTCGTCGAACGGCGCCTTGACGATCTCAGCGCCCAGCCTGCGGATGGCCTCGAGTTTTGCGGTCGGGGCCGTCTCAATCACGAGCACCTTGCAAGGCACGCCCACCTTCCGGGCCGCCAGCGCCACGCCCTGCGCGGCATTCCCGGCGCTCACGGTCCATACGCCGCGGCGGCGCTCTTCGGTTGGCAGCAGACGCACTGCGTTATAGGCACCGCGAATTTTGAAGGAGCCAATCGGCTGCAGGTTTTCAAGCTTCAGATAGATACTGCAGGGCGCCTCGGCGCAGTTGAGCGGCACCAAGGGCGTGCGAAAGGCAGCTTGATAGATGTGCCTTCGCGCGTCTTCGATGAGCTGGGCCGCAATCGTGCGGCGCGGCCCCGGAACAGTGGGTTGCGGCATGGCAATTTGGGACATAGACTGACCTCGACTGGCGATGACCTTTGGAATTTCGCTCAAACAGCCGTGAAGGATGTTGCCCTGTCACGTCTGGGATGACAAGGCAAGCGCGTCAAACTGCCGCCTGCGCGCAGCGCGAGCTTTCAAGCAAAGAATCACTTGTCATTGCACGAGTCGGCCGACCGGTGCGCCGCTGAGTCACGATTACCCACGAAGCACTCATGCACAAATTCCTTCCCGTAACGGTTCTGCACTGTTTCAGGAACGTCGCTTTCAGAGAGTTGCTGAAACTGAAACGCAATCTTGCCGTCGGGCTTGACGGTTCCCAGGAGGTACCCATAAATGTTCGCTTTGGCAAAAATCGCCGGCGGGAGATCCTGCGGCAAGGCGTAGCGCCGCGCGCCGGCGGTGCCCACAATCCAACCCTCCAGGACTTCATTTCGATTTCTCCAGTAATCTGTCTGGAAGATGTTCTCCATGTAGAAGTGCGAATGGCTGGCCAGAACATACACGGGCTTACCCGTCTCTTTCTCGAATTTGGCCAAGTCTTCGTAGGCTTTTCGGCCGCTTTCGGTGCTGTCGCGGTTTGCCTCCAGCTTGGCCTCACGATTGGGATCGTTCGCCGCCACGGGGTCGCCGTTCATGCTGTGCCCACACCCGAGGCTGTTGGGTAGCGCGCGGTGCATGCCGACCACAACCGTTTTGAGGGTGGCGTCCGTCTTGTCGTATTCCAGGACGCGTTCCAGCCAATTCAACTGCCCCTCGTCGAAGCCATCGTTATCGGCATTGTCGAGATTAATGAAGTCCACGTGACGTTCTGTCCAATGATAGTAAATCTCAGGCGAGTCAGGCTTGCCTTGGAGCGGCGTTTGCACGATTTCTGGCCGGAGCAACCAATAGCCAAATTGGGCCCGAAAGTCGGCCCGGCTCTGAGCGTCATTTTGGGCTTGGGGTTTGGATTTGTCCTGGTCCTTATAAAGCTCGTGATTACCAATGCCCAGGTAGACGGGAAGCAACCCGAAGGGCGCGATCTGATGCGCAAGGAAGTCCCCCCAGCCAATGCGCCGGTATTCATCCGAGCTCAGGCTCTTGCCGTAGAGCGCCTGCATGTCTTCGTCAACGCCGTACATCGCCCGGAAATCGCCAAGATGCCAGTACAGCTTGACGTTATTCCGCAGCGCGCCGGCCGCAATGGCGGGCATCACCACGTCACCGCAATTTCGGGAATCACCGGAGACCGCAAAACTCCACGCTCCCTCAGGAGGCTGCTGGCTCGACGCACTGAAGGTGGCGAGCCCAATCAAGACAACAGCGGCGAAGAACCTGGAAATCATAGCGACCTCGACAACTCGGGGTGGTGGAACTCGACGGGCAGCGCAGGCTAGCATCGAAATGCAGCCGTCAAGAACAAAGAGTTATGGTACTATTCCGTGCGTGCTGGAAAGGAAACTAAATATGAGGCTGAGGCTGAACATCAATCGCAGACGTCGAGATTCGATGAGAAAGCCCCAAACGACGAGATTCGGGATGCTGCTGGGCTTGTTGCTTATAGGGCCAGCGGCCCTCCACGCCCAGGCCGGTTTTCAAGTTGTCAGCGGCAAGGCCTTCGAGAGCGCGGTGCCTAAGGACTTTTATCTCGAAGGGAACGCCATCCCCGTGGAGAAGCGGAACACAGTCCTCCTCAACACACCTTCGGGTGCGCGCGTGCTGGTGGGGTTGATCGATACCACCGGATACAGCTCTCAAATCCAGCAGAAATACATCGGCATGGTGATCGCCGAGGCGCCGATCACGGCGTGCAGCATCGACCTCCCGGTAGGGAGTTTTGGCTTCGGGCTGGAGAAGCCTGCGCCTGAAGGCCAAGGCAGCGCCAACTTTCTTGTCTACGATCAGGCCGGCAAGCAAGTTGGGAATTGTTCCGCCGAAGCTGACAAGGGACTGAAGCAACCCCGGCCCCTCCAGGTCACCAAAGGCTCAGACGCCACCACAAAACTCTGCCTCGGAAGATTTTGCATCGCACTGCATTCCAAAGAGTAGGATCTGACTCTTTCCGAATTAGAGAATCAGATACTTAAATCGCAACCGAAATCCTCATAAGCAACAGAAACTTAAGGATTTAATGATTTTTGTAATGACTACTGCACCTTGCCCTTGTGTTATTCTTGGTTTCCATGACGGCTATAAACGCTTTGGCACTGGTGGGGCTCGGGCTGCAAACCGTCGCTGCTGTGTGGCTAGTGAAGATGGAACTTCAAAAGGGTCGCATCGTTGTAAAGCGACAACGGCTCATAGAAGACTTGAAGTATACGATCAAGGATCGCGAGAGTCTCATCAATGAAGTAATTGCCCAAACCAGGACCACAAACGCATTGCTTGGACGGGGTGCGCCAAAAGGAACCCCGGATCGATATTCACTAGAGGAAGCCGTGGCCAGCTACCGTCAGCAGATCGATGATTTGGTGCGCAAAAAGGAAGTTCTCAGAGACGAACCCGGACCCGAAGAATTCCCAGAACTCCGACTGCTTGGTGCAATAATCTTGGTAATTGTCGGAGCACTGTTGCAGATTCCGCTCATCCTGAAGTGATCCGCATCACCACCAACACATCTCGTCCACGTGACCCTTACTGGCATCTGGGCCGGCTGGCGCAGAGCGCCTTGCTCTGCGATTCACGTCAGTGTGTAACGGCGCGACCGTCCCGACGGGACACTCATTGCCTGAGTGCCGACACGGCTAGGCTCTGCCTGCGTGGCGGCTCTTCATGATGTTCTGGACTACCCTTACCGCCCGACCTACTGGTAGGGTTAGACAGGCAAGCGGCACTGAAAAGTCGCCTTCGCGAGATCGCAGTCCCGACAACCCAAGGGTCTGATGCGCCAGCCAGGGCGAGACGGCTTTTCATTAGAATCAGGCGCGGATCTAAAGTAGACTTGGTCCATGATCCGGCAAATTGCGCCTCAGTTCTTCACTACAGACATTCCCGCCACTCTCGCCTACTACAGAGACAAACTTGGCTTCCAGTGCCTGGGCACGTGGCAGGATCCGCCGGTCTACGCCATCGTTGCGCGAGACCAGCATGCGATTCACTTTCGCTGCGCCGAGCCGCCCGCTGCCAATCCGGACAAATATGCAGACGAACTGCTCGACGCCTACATATTCATCGAAGATGCGGACGCGCTTTACGCCGAGTACGCGGCTCAGGGCGTGGAATTCACTCGGAGACTCGCCAATATGCCATGGCACTCGAGGGGGTTTGTCGTGAAGGATTGCGACGGCCGTCTGCTTGCCTTCGGTGCGAATCTATAGAGCACGTACTGCAAACGCGCCGCACAGAGTCTACGGCTCTTGGGCGCCTTGAAAAAGTCACGGACGTTACCCAGCCGGTAACTCCTTGGCGGCGGCGCATTGCCTGTACGAGCCGGAACGCGAAAGTGAGCAAATTCTGCGCACTCGCCTCTAATTTCAGAGCGAGATTCCTCGCTCCGCTCGGAATGACATGCTCGGCGCGCAGACAATGCCAAATCAGAAAGACCGCCAACCATCCACCCCCCACACGTCCGCTAAACATATACCTTGACACGTATATGCCCATAGGAGTATATAAAGAGAGTGGAATCGGTATTCGAAGTCATTGCAGAGCCGAACCGCCGCTCGATCTTGAGCCTGCTGGTCTCGTCACAACAGTCGGTGGGAGAGATCGAGCGTCGGCTTCGGATGCCGCAGCCGACAGTGTCAAAGCACCTGCGGGTGCTGCGAGAGGCCGGTTTTGTGGAGTCGATCGTGGACGCACAGCGCCGTCTTTACCGGCTGAAACCCGAACCCTTTCAGGAGGTGGATGCCTGGCTGGCTCCGTTCCGCCGGTTCTGGTCCGCCCACCTGGATGCTCTCGAACGGCACCTCGACCGAATGGATCAATCAACACCGACGAAAGGGAAGACAAGAAAGAAGACGCGGCCCAAACCGCGAATTTAACAAGGGAGAAGCGAAATGAAAATCAAAGTGACCAGCGTGTACGTGGACGACCAGGAAAAGGCCCTGCGCTTCTATACGGAGGTACTGGGCTTTGCCAAGAAGAACGATTTCAGTAACGGCCCTTATCGCTGGCTGACGGTGGCCTCGCCCGAGGAGCCGGACGGCACGGAGCTGCAACTAGCGCTTAATAACAATCCGGCGGCCAAAGCCTATCAGCAGGCCCTGTTCCAGCAAAGCCAGCCCGCGGCCATGTTCTTCACCGACAACGTGCAGGCTGATTACGAACGAATGAAAGCGGCCGGCGCCGAGTTCACCATGCCGCCCACGGACGTGACCGCCTCCAAAATCGCCATGGTGAACGACACCTGCGGTAATCTTATCCAGATCACACAACTGATGCGTTGGCAGGGCTGACGCGAAAAAGTAGTTCGGAGTTTCTCAGTTTCGCAGGTCGGAGTTGTTCCTTCTTCCGAACTCCGAACCGAAGAACTCCCATATCCAGGCCGGTTGAAGGAGAAACCGATGACCCATCTCGAGCAATATGCGCCGGGTCCGGCCCGCGGGGCGCAGGTGCAAAGGGACGGAGACAAGTGGACGCTCATTCTCACGAGGGAGCTGCGCCACCCGCCGGAAAAAGTCTGGCAGGCGCTTACGGACCCGGCGCATCTGCGCGAGTGGGCTCCTTTCGAAGCCGATGGGAGCCTGGGTAAGGTTGGAAACACCGTGAAGCTCACCACGGTGGGAGCGGCCAGGCCGCGCGTTACCGAAACAACAGTGACGCGAGCCGACTCTCCCAAGGCGCTTGAGTACAACTGGGGTGGCTTCGATATGCGGTGGCAGCTCGAAGCCTCGGGTGGCGGCACGCGCCTGACGCTGTGGACCAACATTGGTCACCGCTTCATCTCCATGGGTGCTGCAGGGTGGCACATTTGCCTCGATGTTCTCGATCACCTTCTCAGTGGAACTCCCCTCGGCCGCATCGTCGGCCCCGACGCCATAAAGTTCGGCGGCTGGCAGCGATTGAACGCAGAGTACGCCCAGCAGTTCGGTATTGAAGCTCCCGACTGGCCGCCGAAGGCGGCCGAAGAGTCGTAAATCGAGAAAGACGCAAACAACGCACCAAACACGCACCTACGGAGGAAAACTATGGCTGAGAGAAAACCTGCAAAGAAGGTCACGAAGAAGTCCGCTAAGAGCGCTCAGATATTCACAGACGAGGAACGAGCCGCGATGCGGGAGTTCGTCGAAGAGCGGAAGGCGGCCGCGCGCCGCGGCTCAGGCGCGGACAAGGAGGACGGGGAAAGCGCCGTGCTCGCCAAAATTGCCGCCATGCCGGCGCCGGATCGCGCCCTAGGCGAGCGGCTCCATGCGATCATCAAAGCCAGCGCGCCAGTCCTCTCGGCCAAGACCTGGTACGGGATGCCCGCGTACGCCAAGGGCGACAAGGTCGTCTGCTTCTTCCAGAACGCGCAGAAGTTCAAAACGAGGTACGCGACGCTCGGCTTCAGCGACAAAGCGAACCTCGACGATGGCGACATCTGGCCCACCGCCTACGCGCTGACGGAGTTGACCCCCGCCGCTGAGGCAAAGATCGCCGCGCTCGTGAAGAAAGCGGTGAGCTGAGGACTGACTTCGCCACCGGGCCCAGATAGGTAGTCGATCGAGTACCCGGGGGTGGCGCGTTTAGCCGTTTTCGACGCGCGCTTTGATATCCGAGTACGCCGTCTCGATGAGCCTGCGGAGTGCTGCGGCGTTGGTGGCCGTTCCCGGTGTTAGCTTCGCATGGCGCATGAACTTGCCGGTGCCCTGCAACAAGCCGGCCGGATCCGGCAGCGACGCGCCGTGAAAGAACCCCACGTTGACGTGCGAAGTGAATACATTGACGTAGCCGAAGGGCGCGTCTCCCAAACATGCAACCGGACAGCCGTCATGCAAAAGCTCCCGGACTTCGTCTCCGCATTTTCGCATCACCTCAAACCACTGACGCGCGACCGCTCCCAATTCGCCTGCATGCTTTTTCATCCACGCATCGATGGCGGGATCCCGCTCGACAGCGCCGTTGAATCGCAGCAATTCCGTTGTCATCATGGCTCCAGTTTCCGCTTTCGAGATCTAGGGTTATATAGCATCCTGACACGAGGAACGAAAGGGATAGGTCACCAGTAACGCCGTAGGTCTGCGGATTGCAATGGATCGTCAGCGAAGAGCAACAGGCCGGCGAAGCGAAGCAGCGGCGTGGAAAAATGATGTCGCCTGTACCCAGCGAAGATAGTCACGTTGTACACGCCCGCATTGCGCGCGGCCTGCACGCATTTCTGCGCCAGCACGGTGAGACAACAGCTCTGCTTAGGCACCGCAGCGGCCCGCACCGGGAGGAAATATGTCACCCACTGAGCTGAACGCAAAAGGTTCGAAGGTAACGCTGCATGTGGTTTCAAGTCTCGATGGTTTCATCGCGAAGAAAGACAACAGCGTCTCCTGGCTCGATAGCACGGGAAGCGTCTACGAAGCCGGGGTTTCCATATCGGAGGAAGAAGCTGCGACCTTCGTCAGATCAATAGACTGTTACGTGCTTGGTTCCCGCACGTATGAACGCAGCCTTGAACTGGGCTGGCCCTATGGCGACACTCCGGTGGTGGCGGTGACCACCAGAGAATGGCCGCCGGCGAGGAAGAGTGTCGAGTTCTATTCGGGCGATCTCAAGAGACTGGTTGAGGTGACACTTGCGCCTCGATATCGGAACATCTGGCTCGTGGGCGGTGCCATGTTGTGCCAGCGCTTTCTCGAACTCGGCTTAGTGGACGAAATCAACTTGACGATAGCACCTATCCTATTGGGTGAAGGACTTCGACTGTTCGATGGTTCTCTGGCGGAGGAGAGGTGGAATTTGAAGAACGTGGTCGCTTATAGGAACGGCTTTGTTGAGCTATCGTACTCCTTCGACATTGCTAACCGGAATCTTCGGAACTGCCTTGGGAAAGTGACTTAACACGTTCTCCAGCTTATGCCAGTTTTGCACGAGACGGCCACCAGCTCACCTCCGGCTAGTGCAGACCTTGTGGTTGAGGTGGTCGGCGAACCGCAAGAAGAGAGAATCTCAAACCCGGAAACTTCGCGCCAACCGGCCTTGGTTCCAGCGTACTGATTGCCGAGGTACCTGGATTGACAGGTTGGTGCGGCATGTCGCACTATTGGGCGGTCACTGCCGGGCCCGAGCATGCGGTTGGGCAGAGTCCCGCCGGCCCGCGAGTGGCTAAGCACAAGGCACTGGTTGCACGAGGCAGCCGAGTGTAGAGGAGGGGTTGTGAGCGACTTCAGATGGGGTTGGTGTGGCACAGCATGGGCCGTGTTGGTATTCTGTGCGACGGCAGTCGTCTCACCCGCGCAAACCTTCACTTCACTGTTCAGTTTCGATCGGACCGACGGAAAGGCACCGTATCTGGTGTCACTCGTCCAGGGAACTGACGGGAACCTGTACGGAACGACGCAGTACGGCGGAGCGAAGAAACTGAACTTCGGCACGGTGTTTCGCGTCACCCCTAGCGGCGCGCTGACGAGTCTTTACACCTTCTGTGGCCAACCGGGGTGTGCAGACGGCGGCTACCCTTACTCCGGGCTTGTGCTGGGCACGGATGGCAACTTCTACGGCACCACCAACGGCGCCGTCTTTAGAATCACGCCGGCGGGCACGCTGACCGTGCTCTACAACTTCTGTTCGCAACCAAATTGCGCAGACGGCAGCGGACCCGTCGGTGCTTTAGTTCAAGCCAGCGACGGAGCTTTCTACGGCACCACCAACGCTGGCGGGACCGACAACAAGGGCACAATATTTAAGATCACCGCCACGGGCACTTTAACCACACTGCACAGCTTCGACGGAACTGACGGCGCCACCCCGGCTGGCGCACTGATCCAGGGTACTGACGGCAGCTTCTACGGGACAACAGAGTACGGTGGTGCGAGCTTTGCCTGTGGCGGCGCGTTCCTTGGCTGCGGCACCGTCTTCAAAATCACCCCCGGGGGCACGCTGACCACGCTGCACAGCTTTAAGGGCAATGACGGCAACAACCTCTTCAGTGGGCTGATCCAGGGCGCCGACGGGAACTTCTACGGGACAACCGCGGAGGGCGGATCCCTCAGCGGCGCCTGCGCATACGGCTGCGGCACCATCTTCAAAATCACGCCAGGGGGCGCGCTGACCACGCTGCACAGCTTCGACAGTACTGACGGCAGCTATCCCACGTCTTCGCTGATTCAGGCTACGGACGGCAATTTTTACGGCACCACCGGGTTTGGAGCGGATCTGAGTTGCGACATTGGAGGGGTCGGGTGTGGCACCATCTTCAAGATGACAGCAAGCGGTACGCTGACCACACTCCACAGCTTCAACGGCGCTGATGGCAACGACCCTTCTGGCGGGCTGTTTCAGGCCACCAGCGGCATCTTGTACGGCACAACGGCCAACGGCGGCATCAGCCAGGCCTGCGATTTTGCGCCGTGTGGCACAATCTTCAGCCTGGCGGTGGGTCTCGGCCCGTTCGTAGAAACGCTGCCCGCGGCTGGCAAAGTGGGGGCAGCAGTCAAGATCCTGGGGAGCAAGCTGACGGGCGCCACCAGCGTCACGTTCAATGGAACGCCAGCCGCGTTCACCGTCGTCTCCGGTAGCTTGATCACAACGACCGTGCCGGCAGGAGCCACCACCGGCCCCGTACAAGTGACGAAGCCCGTCGGAACGGTTTCGAGCAACATCCCCTTCCGGGTGAGGTGACGCGGTGCGAGCGCCGTCCTCCCCCATCACTTGCCCTGTAGCGGCGGCCTGATCGGGCGGCGGCGGCTTTCGTCGACAAGGCCGATCTGACACAATACGACCTCTCGGGAGCGCAGTTGACGCGCTTCGAGATCAGGCCAAAAGACAAATCCATCAACCTGCGTTTGTTGAGGAGCTTTACAAGGCCGTCCGCAAACGCGCCGCACGCGGGGTCTGCCCTATCAGCGTTTCATTCGCCTGACGCTTGAACAGGCCGTCGGCGCCCCGAAATAAAGACGAGTTGGCAGCAGAGTGGGCGGAGCAAACACGGAGCTTCCTCTTTCCGCACTTGGCGGCTGTGCGTGACACCCCGCATTCTCTAACTAGCCAAGGGCTTCGCCCTTGATATCCCGTGTCCGCCGGGATTCGGGGTTCGGGACTCGGGATTCGGTGGCCAGTAGGCAGTCAGCAGTCAGCAGGTCCGCAACTCGGAGGTGCGAGCGATGTTGGTGAAGGCGT
>DATJYK010000248.1:0-9570 GCA_035578005.1 Terriglobia bacterium | reverse complement strand
TGACTTGCCCGATATTAGAACAGAAGAGTACGGCTTGCGCAAATCCGGTTAGGACTCGCGTGCGACACAGCCACTCTCGGCTATGCACAAAGCGCCAACCAACGCTGGAAGACTCCCTTCTGCACCCGATAGCCTACAGGTTCCTGGCCCGGACCATCATCGACTTTCCCAGGTTGGCTCCCTCAATTAAGCAGCTGTCGAAGCAAACGCCCTCTCGCTCGGCGCCGTTTGGGATTACCAATCCTTTGATCGCAATTCAAACGGCTGTTTGAGGCCATTTTGACTCAAAATGTAAACTTCCTTTACACTTTTGGATCCCCTTAAATGGCTTTTGGGCTCGCGACGCGACGCCAAAACCAGTGGTCTGTGCGATACTGGAGCGCGTCACGTGCGCACAGCGCAGACGTCCTCTTACTGCGCCACAGCAGCACACCGTCGAGGTGCTTTTGGCTGAACAACTTACGGCTACTGAGGCTCACGTTGCACCACC
Source organism: Terriglobia bacterium (assembly GCA_035578005.1). GTDB lineage: Bacteria > Acidobacteriota > Terriglobia > UBA7540 > UBA7540 > Gp13-AA77. The sequence continues at coordinate 9,080 of DATJYK010000248.1, read as the reverse complement.
GCACCTGCGCCGGGTGCTGGGTCTCGCCGACTTGATCTTCGTTGGCATCGTCATCATCCAGCCGATAGCGGCGGTGACGCTCTATGGCATTGCCGAGCAGCTTTCCGGCGGCCACACGGCAGACACATTGCTGGTCGGGATGGTGCCAATCCTTTTGACATCATTCAGTTACGGGAGACTGGCAGCGCTCTATCCAGCAGCGGGATCGGCCTACACTTACGCCGCTCATGCCATTAATCCTTCGGTAGGCTTCGTCGCAGGATGGGCCATGCTGCTGGGGTATCTTTGCAGCCCCCTCATCAACGTGATTTACGGTGCGGTGACGCTGCAGCGCGAGTTCCCGGGCTTGCCTTACGCGGCGGCGGCTTTCACCCTGGCGCTACTGGTTACAGCGCTCAACCTCGGCGGCATCCGCTGGACCGCGCGCTCTAACGAACTGATGCTATTCGGGATGCTCGCGGTCGTGGCAGTGTTCGCCGTTCTGGCGGTGCGGTACCTCTTCGACACCCAGGGATGGGCGGGGGTCTTTTCCACGCATCCGTTTTACAATCCCCGCACCTTCAACCTGCCGGCGTTTGCCACTGCAACTTCATTCGCGGCACTCACTTACATCGGCTTTGACAGCGTGACCACGCTGGCCGAAGACGTTCACAACCCACGCCGCAACGTGCTGCTGGCGGTGGTATCGGTGGTGGTGATTACGGCGCTTCTGAGCGGCGGGCAGGTGTACCTCGCGCATCAGGTTTGGCCCGACTACACAGCCTATCCCAATGCTGAAACAGCCTTTATGGACGTCTACCGGCGCGTGGGCGGCGTCCTGATGTTTCACGCCATGGGCGTGGTGCTGATTGTGGCCTGCTTCGCCTCGGCGCTCGGAGGCCAGGTCGCGGCGGCGCGCATCCTTTACGGCATGGGCCGCGACGGCGTTCTTCCCCGGGCGCTGGCACGCCTGACGTCGCGCAAGCACACGCCAGCCGTGGCCATTATCGTGATCGGCGTGCTGGCCTTCGTTCCCTCCGGCATGCTGAACTTCGAAAAGGGGGGCGAGATCCTGAACTCCGGAGCTCTGGCCGCATACATGGCGGTGAACCTGGCCGCGTTCTGGCAGTTCTACGTGCGCGGCGGCGAAGACCGGCGAGTATGGAGGGATGCGGTTGCGCCTTTGGGGGGTCTGGTCTCGTGTCTCGCTATCTGGTTGAGTCTGCCGCATTTGGCCTTGAGCATCGGCGCGCTGTGGCTCGTGGCCGGCGTGGTGCTGGCTGTTGTCAAGGTCCGAAGCATGAGCCCGGAGTCCCTCGCCAGCGGCTTCAGTGCTGAATGACGTTGCCGAAAGTGCGTCCCACGCTCTGCCCGCATCGTATACCTGTATGGTATCCGTATGGGGCGCGGCAAGATGAAGCTTGGGCGGCGGTTCTTCGGGATGATCGCGGTAGTCGTCGCCGTGGCAGCGTGCGCCGCTGCGCAGGACCAACCGGCCGCACAAGGCCCAAACGCCGCGAAAATAATCGACGCTTGGATGCGCGCCGAGGGCGGCTCGAAGCGCCTTTCGCAACTGCGCACCGTGGAGTATCAAGGCACGGTAACTGACGCTGCCACCAAGGCTAGCGGGCCCTACACGCTGATCCTGGAGCAACCCAACAGGATCTATGAGGAGGCCGATCTCGCCGGCGGAAAGATGCGCGTGGCCTACAACGGTAAGTCCGCCTGGCGCGAGGATGCCAAGGGCCTGCGAACCCTCACCGGATCCGAAGCCGATCTGCTGGAAAGCACTGCCCGCTACCGGAACGGACGGTTCACACAGTACAAGAAGAACAAGGTGCGAATCCGATCGCTCGGCGAGCAGACGATTCGCGGCCATCTTACACATCGCGTGGAAGTTACTACGTCCGCCGGCACCAAGCGCGACGTATACTTTGACGCCGCAAGTGATCTGATTGTGGAAGAGGCGGTGGCCGGCAGTTCGGCCGACGGCGCCAGCGGCGAGCAGAACTTTTACAGCGACTATCGGCCCGTGGACGGCATCCACGAGCCTTATCGGATCGAATACGACGGACCTGGCCGGGCGTGGGCTATTGCCATAGCCCACGTCCTGCACAACCCTGCCGTAAGCGACACAATCTTCGCGTTTCCCAGCGCGTCGGACCGGCCCTTGCCGGATATCGCTGATCTCCTTAAGGCTGTGGACAAAAACCAAAAAGCCATCGAAAAGTTGCTCGAGCAATATACCTGTGACAAGACCCAAACCGAGTTCGAGGTTGATTCGCACGGCGCGGTGAAGCAAAAGGGCACGAAGGAGTACGAGGTGTTTTATCTGGGTGGCGATGAGGTGGACCGGTTGATCGCCAAGGACGGCAAGCCCCTCAGCCCGGATGAAGACCACCGCGAGAGCGAGCGCGTGCAGAAGCGCGCGCGTGACTATGAAAATAAGCAGGTTAAGATAGCTCGTCAACCTGACGATGCAGGGCAGAAAAGGAGAGACAAAGACGACGTGCAGATCTCGGACTTCCTGCGTATTGACCGTTTCACGAACCCTCGGCGCGAAACCTTCCGTGGCCACGAAGTGATTGTCTTTGACTTCGAACCCAACCCGTCGTACAAGCCTTCTACCACTGTTGAGCGGCTGCTTCACGAATTCGAAGGCTCGGTGTGGATTGATGAACAGGCGCGGGATGTCGTGCGGCTTGAAGGCTATCTGAACGGCAGTTTCAAACTGGCTGGCGGTCTTTTTGCCTCCGTTCAGAAGGGTTCGGCGTTCACCTTCGAGCAGGCCAAAATCAACGATGAAGTCTGGATGCCGTCTTATCTGGAGGCACACGTGAACGCCAAGCTCTTGCTGGTCAAAGGCTTGAGCGGAAACTTCACCGAACGCTACTCCAACTACCAGAAGTTCCATGTGGAGAGTGTCACGCAGGCCGGCACCGTGCGCGGCAACTGACCGCAAATTTCCCGGCATACCGAGCAGGCGTCTCCCGAAAGAAGATGCCCTCCTTCTGAAGCGGGTTCGAAATCGATGTTGAAGATTCATACAAAACCGCACAGCTTCCGGAGAATGAATGGCTGATAGTCCGCGTTCATTGGCGGCGGAGGCGAGTCCGGCTGGCCGGCCCTCTGATGCCCTGCGCGATTCGACGGCCTTGATCGTCAAGACTTCACTTTCCAGCATTGACAGCAGCGGCCAACCTGGCTTTCGTTGGATGGACCTGCTGTGGCTCGCCTTAGTCGGTTTCCTGGCAGTGCTTCCCCCGGTTCGTGAGGTTCACAAGCAGCTCATCCTACTTGCCATCGGACTGTTTCAAATCTTTGATAGGCAGCTACTTGCCTCAATCCCAGCCTCGCGACGCGACGCTTACAGCGTGGCGATGAAAATCGCCCTAGCCACGTTCCTGCTCGGACACACCAACTCGAATCCTGCCATTAGCAGCCCCTACTGGCTTATCTACTACATCCCTGTGGTCTCCGCCGCCGTAGCCTACGAGGCGCTCGGCACCTTGTTTTGGACGGCTGTTGCCTCGGCTGCGTACTGCTCCTATCTGTTTCCGGCGCTAAGGGAGTTTGAGTTCACTACGGCCGGCAAAACAGAGCTGGCCATTCGCGTTCTCTTCCTGTTTCTGGCCGCCGTCATCGTAAATCGCTTCGCAACTGACAACCGGCGCCAAGCTGAGAGCTACCGCAAGCTGGCGGAGACCCTCGCCGAAACCAACCGCCGGCTTGAGCATGCTGAGGCAGGGATGCGCCGCTCTGAACGGCTAGCTGCCCTCGGTCAACTCATCGCCGGAGTCGCGCATGAAATCCGCAATCCTCTCGGTGTCATCCGAGGGTCAGCCGAAATGCTGGCAAGCAAGCTCTCGCCCTCTGATACCCTCACCGCAGAGCTCGCGGGTAACATCTCGAGCGAGGCTGACCGCCTCAACGGCATCGTGACCCGCTTTCTCGACTTCGCCCGGCCCATGCAAGTTCGGCGCCAGCTTGCTGACGTTCCTCCCATTCTTGACCGCGCCCTGAAATCGGTGGGCAGCCGTTGCGAGGGCGCTAGAGTGCAGGTCGAGCGTAAATACGACGATCACCTTCCCGCGGTGAACGTTGATGCCGAACTCTGCGAACAGGTGTTCAGCAACCTGGCGCTCAATGCCTGTGAGGCGATGGAGGAACAGGGCGGAACACTCAGGGTATCGGCTCGGCCGGCCCATGAGGCTCTGCGGCCGGGCGTGGAAATTGAGTTTGCCGACACCGGACCCGGCGTTCCCGACGAGCTGCGCGAACAGATCTTCAACCCGTTTTTCACCACCAAGAGAGACGGCGTGGGTCTCGGGCTCTCCATCGTCTCGAAGATCATCAGCGAGCACGGCGGATCCATTCGTCTGTTGGACCTGCCCACGAGCGGTGCCTGCTTCCGCATTTTCCTGCCGCGCGACTAGAATACAAGGTGCGGGTTAGTGCCTGCAACCGGAGCATGCCGGAAAGGGCGGGGCTTCAGCCGGCTTCAGCCCCGCCGCGAAGGTGCGTCGTATGGAAAGGGCTTTAGCCCTGACAGAAGCTCGACTTCAGGGCCTAAAGGCCCCACCATGGCCAGCGAATTGGCGGGGCTGAAGCCAGGCTGAAGCCCCGCCCTTTCCGGTATGCTTCGGTGCCGCTCCGTGGCGCTATACATCGCGACTCTGGATTCTTCGCCCGATAGCAGGTCAAACCGAACATGCCTAACATTCTCATCGTTGAAGACGAAACCAAGATGTCTCGCCTGCTGGAGCTGACTCTCGCCGAAGAGGGCTACACCAGCCGCACCGCTGCCGACGCCGAGAGCGGGCTCAAGATCATTAGAGCCGAGCCGTTCGATCTCGTCATTACGGACCTGAAGCTGCCCGGCATGAACGGGCTCGACTTTCTTCAGGCGGTGAAGCGCACCAACGCCGAGCTTCCCGTCGTGGTGATGACCGCGTACGGCACCGTCGATACCGCCGTGCAGGCCATGAAGTCGGGCGCCAGCGACTACGTGCTGAAGCCGTTCTCGCTTGACGAGATGAAACTCATCATCCGGAAGGAGCTTGACGTTCACCGGTTGCAGCAGGAAAACCGCTCGCTGCGCGAGGCGCTCGGCCATCGCTACGACTTCAAGAACATCGTGGCCGGCAGCGCCCGCATGCAGGAGGTGCTGGCCACCGTGGTGCGCGTGGCGCCCACCGTTTCCACGGTGCTGCTGGGCGGCGAGACCGGCGTGGGCAAGGACCTCATCGCACGCGCCATTCACGAACACTCGCGGCGCGCTTCGGGTCCCTTCGTCAAAATCAATTCCACCGCCATTCCCGAAAATCTCCTGGAAAGCGAGCTCTTCGGCTACGAAAAAGGCGCGTTCACCGGCGCCACCACTTCCAAGCCCGGCAAGTTCGAACTCGCCGACAAAGGCACGCTGTTCCTCGATGAGATCGGCGACGTTCCGCCCGCCACCCAAGTGAAGCTGCTGCGCGTCCTACAGGAACGCGAGTTCGAGCGGCTCGGTGGAACCAAGACGCTGCGTGTTGACGTCCGGCTGGTGGCGGCCACCAATCGCGACCTGCGCGCCGCGCTCGAACAGGGCGAGTTCCGCGAGGACCTCTACTATCGCCTCAACGTGGTTCCCATCAATATCCCGCCGCTGCGCGACCATAAGGAAGATATCCCTGCGCTCGCGAACCATTTCATCAGTTTGTACGCCGCGGAAGCAGGCAAGACCATTCGCGGGATTACCCCTGAGGCCTTGAAACTCCTGATGAGCTTTCACTGGCCCGGCAACGTTCGCGAGCTGCAAAACATCATCGAACGCGCCATTGCTCTCTCAGGCGGTGACACCATCGGCGCGGCCGACATTCGCTTTGATATGTCTGCCGCCCGCGATACTGCCACCTCATCGACCTCGGACGAGTCGCGGGTTCCCTTCCCGCCCGCCGGCATGAGCCTTGACCAATTCGAAGACGAGATCATTCGCGAAGCCTTGCACCGCGCCCATGGAAACAAGAGCCAGGCCGCGCGGCTGCTCGGCCTCTCCCGGAACGCGCTGCGTTACCGGCTATCAAAAATGGGCCTAGCCGACGAGCCTGATGAGGCAGGAGATATATAGCCTAGTTATGTAGGCTGAAGCCGAAAAGGGCCTTCGTAGCCATGTGTCAAAGACTCATGGATTCCCGCCTTCGCGGGAATGACTGCGCAGGAGAGTGGACTCCCTCATCCAACGACGTCACCCCCGCGAAGGCGGGGGTACACCCTTGTCAGAACATGACCGTAACCATTGCGACGGGACCGCGCTAATCGTCAGCTCCTCTGGCTGCCGGCCTTCGTTCGGACGCGAGCCACGCAATCAATCTCGACCTTCATCACGGGTTTTGGCAAAACGCAACTGACGGTGGTGCGGGCGGGCGGATCTTCAGGGAAGAACTCCCGGAACACCTCGTTCATCGCGGCGAAGTCGCCGATGTCGGCAAGAAACACTCCGAGCTTCACCACATCTTGGAGCGAGCTGCCCGCGGCTTCGAGAATACCGCGAATATTCCGTAGCACCTGGCGCGTCTGGGAGCGAACGTCATCGCCCTCGATTTCATTAGTCGCGGGATTCACGGCGCCCTGTCCTGAAACAAATACAAAGCCGTTTGAAACGATGCCCTGCGAATAGACGCCAATCGGCCTTGGCGCATCAACCGTACGAACCACCTTCCGCATTCACCCTCCCTTAAACCTGATTAACGACCCTTACTTTAGCGGGCGGCCTGCGACCGCCGTTTTCGGCGCTCCCTTCCAGGGCAGGCTCCGAGCGCCGCCGTGCCTTCCCTTCGACCGTGCTCAGGGCCGCTGGCCGGCGCCGCGAGAAATCTCGCTCCGGCCCTTTGCGAAGCAATCAAAGCTGCAAGCCGATGAAGAAAATCTGCTCATGCTGGCGTGAGGCCGTGACGGATCATAATCTCGGTCATCCTCGCCCGGTCGGGCGGACCGCCCGCCGCCGCCTTGATCACCTCGGCCGTCTCGCGGAAATACTGCGGGCCGATCGCAGCCGGTGTAATCGCGCAGAGTGCCTTCACGTCCTGGCTGCCGTTGTTATCGAACCGATGAATGGCGCCGCGCGGAATGCAGAGTGCGTGCCTCGGCCCGACATCAATTTGTTTTCCGTCCACAGTCCATGTCAGCACGCCGTCGATGCCGTAAATCGTCTCCTCGTAGTGGTCGTGGCTGTGCGCCGGCGCCAGCAGGCGCTGCCCGCTGGGCACGAACAGCTCAAAGGTCGCGATCCTGCCTCTGGAGACCTCTCCGGTGATCAGAAAGCGCACCACGAGCGGCCCCAGACGGATGGTCTCGTCAGAAGGATTCACACGGAGGTCCGAAGCTCTTTGTTCGGCGATCTGCTGTGTGATAGAACTCACTGCTTTCCTCCCGACCTAAACCTAAATCTCACCACCGGCGCAGCCACCTTTATTCCTGCCACGCACCCAGCAATCGGCGCAGCATCACGAGCTGCCCAACATGATACGCGTTGTGATCGGCCACCAGCTGCGCCTCGCGCAGCACTGTCTGCCCGTCGCCGTGTGGAATCTTAGCATGGAGATCGGTCTTGGGATCGGCAACGAGTTTCTCCATGGCGCGGAGGTCAGCGCGGAAGGCGGCCACACTGCGATCCCATGCCTTCGCATCGGGCGGAGCGTCGGTCTCCGGCCAGTAACCGGCAGGCCACGGCGGCGACACGTGTTTCGCATTCCGGCTGAACTCGAGGATATCCCACTGCGCAAGTCGCATGTGCTCGAGGAGCCGCCAAGCAGTGAAGGGCAGTCCCGGAACCGCGCTTCCGCGCAGCTCCGCGGGAAGGTCCGCCAGGGCTTTGTCAGCATCCACGTGCGCTCCGCCGCCGCGCAGCAAGTAGAGGACATGTTCGCGCATCGATTTATCGTCGCCACGTCCCTTGGCAGCGCGGCTCGCTCGGGCGGGAGCGGCAGCTTTCGTTTTCTTTGAGGTTTTTGCTTTAGTTGTCTTGGCCACTTTTCCTTCAGCTAGTTTGCTGCACCGGATGTTCGCGCCATGAGCGCAGCAAACGGAGAGTCCAAAGAACCTGGCGGCAAGGCATCGTGGCGCCTTCTTTCCGTTCAGCGCCCAGTCTGACGATCCCCGGCTGGATTGCTACTGAATTCGATTCAAAGCATTATTTATCAGTAAGATGCTGGGATTACAAGGCTAACTATCCTGTTTTCTGTAATATACTGGGTTACCGAAACCACGACCTTTTATTTTCAGCAAGATGCTGGGTTCGTTCGTGGGGCCCTTGATTTTTGATTCTCTTCTGCTTCTCCGAAACAAGTAACATCCCTATTCTTCAACAAGTTGACGGGTTAGCAAGACTAACACCCTTGTTTTGATTCGCTTGACGGCTTCTCAAAATCACCATCCTTTAGTTTCAACAAGTTGACGGGTTCGTTCGTAACGCTTTCATTTTTTCGGTTCCTGCCTACAGCGCAAGGGCCGCTGGCGCTTCACAGCAGCCCGCCGCCAGGCGCGCTTGCTTATGCCACGCATTCCATAACGGTGACCTCGAACGGGGACCTCGCCCCTATGTAGCACGGCAGCGCGTGCGTGTCAAGGTATTTTTCCTGGCGTCTCTCGACTGCAGTAGGCTTATGCAGTAGGCTACATTTCAAGACCAAGAGAGATTCTGCGGGGCGGACTGGCGGGCTTCGAAAAAAGTCAGTCAGGTCTCGGAAGGGCGGGGCGAAAGAGAGCCGTCCTGGCCTTGAAGGGCCGGGGGCCCGCTCCATAAGCGTTAATTAACCTAAGCCGTCAGAGCCGGAACCAAACAGGTACGAGTCGAAAGTCGACAGTCGACAGTCAAAAGTTGGATGTCTCCAAAATCTCATTTCGAGCCGCATGAACAAAGGGCCAAATCGATGTGCCGAAAGTATTGTGCCAGAAAATGGCAGAATCCTACGATAAAGGCACTAACTAGCCAAGGGCTTCGCCCTTGATATCCCGTGTCCGCCGGGATTCGGGGTTCGGGACTCGGGATTCGGTGGCCAGTAGGCAGTCAGCAGTCAGCAGGTCCGCAACTCGGAGGTGCGAGCGATGTTGGTGAAGGCGTC
>DATJYK010000247.1:0-31505 GCA_035578005.1 Terriglobia bacterium | reverse complement strand
GTGGTGTCGAGTCGAGGGTTGCAGCGCCCGCGAGGGGTGCGGCGACAACAGAGTAAGTTCCCCACGCGTCGGCGCCAGAAACTGAGTAAGGTTCGGGTTGAGGTCGCGCAATGCATCAGAATACTAAAGTGAACAGTATTGGGTTGAAACCCCGCTCTTCCCGAAAAGCTGGAAAGAAGTCGATTCTCGCGGCAGCGATCGCAATCGCCCTTCTCACCGCAGCCTGCGGCCGCGAAAGGGAAGGTCCGGCAGAAAGAATAGAGACCGTATCCGGCATCCGCACTGAGACCGTGCGGGCGCAAAACGTGCCGGACGAAATTGAGGCTCCGGGCACGGTCATTGCCGTCACTACCGCTCAGGTGGCGGCTCGAACCATGGGAACCGTGTTGCAGGTGGCGGTGCGCGAGGGCGACCGGGTGAGCCGCGGGCAGTTGCTGGCACAGTTGGACTCGCGAGAGCTGGCCGCGGAAGAGAGCTCGGCGCGCGCCGCCGAAGAGGCTTCGAACGCCGGAGTCGCACGGGCCGGCAAGGCCGTTGCCTCCGCGCAAGCGCAGGCGGACGTCCTCAAGAAGACCTATGACCGTTACGTCTACCTGAAAGAGCAGAAGTCCGTCAGCCCGCAGGAATTTGATGAGGTGGCGGCAAAGTATCAGGCCGGTGAAGCAGGCCTGGCTGAGGCCCAGGCGGCTCTCGAGCAAGCGCAGGCGGCGCGGACGCGGGCAAAGTCTGAGCTCCAGGCGGCGGAGAGCGTAACCAGTTACGCGAGAATTGTCGCCCCTTTTGACGGGCGAGTGCTCGAGCGCAGAGTGGAGCCGGGATCGCTCGTATCGCCTGGCATACCGCTGTTTGTGCTGGAAGACACGTCGCGTTACCAGCTTGAAGTGACGCTGCCGGCCGACGCTCTGGGCGTGGTCCGTAAGGGCAGCGCGGCGCGCGTACAGTTGGACGCAGTGCCCGGAACCGTCATCGAGGGCAGAGTGGCGGAAATGGAGGCGGGCGCCGATCCGGCGTCGCACACGGTGAAAGCGCGCGTTGACCTTTCAAATAGTTCCGCAGTGGAGTCCGGACTCTATGGACGCGCCTTCTTCGCCACAGGAGAGCACAAGGCAATGCTGGTGGCTGGCGATGCGCTAGTCACTCGCGGCCAATTGCGGGGGATTTACGTTGTGGACGCCAATGGACTGGCACATTGGCGCGTGCTCACCATCGGGAAGAGCCTGGGCGCCCAGGTTGAGGTCCTCTCGGGATTGGGCGAGGGCGAAACGGTGGTGACGAATCCGGGCACGCTCGAACTCGACGGCAAGAAGATCTCCGCGGCTGCCTCTCAGCAGGGGGAGGGCCGCCCGTGAAACTGGGACTTGCGGGAAAGATCGCTCATGCCTTCATCGATTCGCCGTTGACGCCGCTCATCATCATCGCAGCGTTGGGGCTGGGGTTCTTCAGCATTCTCGAGACGCCGCGTGAAGAGGAGCCGCAGATCGTGGTGCCGATGCTGGACGTATTCGTCGGCATGCCGGGAGCGTCGGCGCAGGAGGTGGAGCAGCGCGTGACGATTCCCATGGAGCGCTTGCTGCGCGAAGTCCCCGGAGTGGAATACCTGTATTCCACCAGCCAGCCGGGCGAAGCGCTGCTGATCGTGCGCTTCTACGTCGGAATCAAGGAAGAGGACGCGATTGTACGCACCTACAACAAGCTTTATGCGAACTTTGACCGCATCCCAAAAGGAGCAACGCAGCCGCTGATCAAGGCGCGGTCGATTGATGACGTCCCGGTGCTGGCGGTGACGTTCTGGGGCAGGAACTACGACGGCTTCGCGTTGAGGCGAATCGCGGCGGAGGTTCAACAGAGCGTCAAGCAGGTGGAAAACGTTTCCGAGACCACGCTGCTGGGAGGGCAAAGGCGCGAGCTGAAGGTTACGCTCGATCCGGAGAAACTGGCGGCCTACCACTCGAGCCCGCTCGCCATCGCGCGCGCACTTCGGATGGACAATCAGCGCTCGCAGTCGGGCTCGTTTGCGGAAAACAATCAGGAGTTCGCGGTGGAAGCCGGCGCCTTCTTCCGGAGCTCCGACGACGTACGGAAGGTAGTGGTGGCCGTCGAGGGCGGCCGCCCCGTTTTTCTGGGCGACGTTGCGAGCGTGGTCGATGGGCCGGCGGAACCGGCAAACTATGTGTACTTCGGCACGGGCGCAGCCGCGAAGGGCGCCGCGGAGACTTATCCGGCAGTGACGCTAGCAGTGGCCAAACGCAAAGGGGCTAACGCCACCGACGTCGCCAATGCCGTCCTGGAAAAGATCGATTCCGTGCGAGGGTATGCGTTGCCCAACGACGTGCAGGCCACCGTGACCCGAAACTATGGCCAGACCGCCAAGCACAAGTCCGACGAACTGCTGGAGCACCTGTTTCTAGCCACCATTTCGGTGACGCTGCTGGTGGCGTTGGCGCTCGGTTGGCGCGAGTCAGGTGTGGTTCTACTGGCCATCCCGGTTACTCTGGCGCTCACCCTCTTTATCTTCTACGCCTACGGCTACACGCTGAACCGGGTCACACTGTTCGCTCTCATTTTTTCCATCGGCATCCTGGTGGATGACGCGATCGTGGTTGTGGAAAACATTGTGCGTCATTTCCGCCTGACGGCCAACCAGGGCAGGGATTGGAGCGATTATGTGGCCGTTGAAGCGGTGGACGAAGTCGGGAATCCCACCATCCTGGCCACCTTCGCGGTGATCGCGGCGATCCTGCCGATGGCATTTGTGCGCGGGCTGATGGGTCCTTACATGCGGCCCATCCCGGTCGGCGCATCGGCGGCGATGATGTTTTCCCTGATCATCGCTTTTGTGGTTTCGCCGTGGGCGGCACTGCGGTTGCTGCGGGGGCACGTGGGAAAGCACCACGGCGAAGCGGAAGGAAAAGCCACTCGACTCTACCGGCAGGTAATGGGCGGGCTGGTGCGCGATAGCCGCATGCGCTGGGCTTTTCTGGCAACGATTGTCGTGCTCCTGCTGCTGGCCTGCTCACTGGTCGCGTTGAAGGCCGTGCGCGTGAAGATGCTGCCTTTCGACAACAAGAGCGAATTTCAGGTGGTGGTGGACATGCCGGAGGGCACACCGCTCGAGCGTACCCTCGCGGTAGAGCAGGAAATCGGCGCTTATCTGCATACTCAGCCCGAGGTTGTGAATTACCAGATCTATGCGGGAACATCAGGCCCCTATAACTTCAACGGGCTCGTGAGGCACTACTACCTGCGCCACGGGCCCAGTCAGGGCGACATCCAGGTGAACTTGCGGCCGGTGGACGAGCGCAGCCGCCAGAGCCACGAGCTGGCCAAGGAGATGCGCGGGCCCATTCAACATATCGCGAAACGCTGGAACTCGCGCGTCAAGATTGCGGAGGTGCCGCCTGGCCCGCCCGTGCTCTCGACGCTAGTGGCGGAAGTGTACGGCCCCAACTATGAGCGGCAGATCGAAGTGGCAAGGCAGATTCGCACGATTTTTGACGAAACGCCCGGCGTGGTGGATGTCGATTGGTATGTGGTGGCCGATCAGAAGAAGCTGGACTTTGAGGTAGAGCAGGATAAAGCGGGGGCGCGAGGGATTACGGCGGCGGATGTGTCGCAGTCCGTGGCGATGAGCCTGGGGGGTGAAAATGTCGGGCTTCTGCACGTGCCGGATGAGCGCGAGGACATTCCCATTCGGGTGCAGTTGTCGAGGGCCAGCCGATCGAGCGCCGAAGACCTGCGTGGACTCTACTTGAATGCGCCCGACGGGGCGATGGTGCCGTTGGGAGAACTGGTGAAAGTGAAAGAAAGTAACATCGACAAGAACATTTACCGCAAGAACCTGCGCGAAGTGGTTTACGTCATCGGCGATGTGGCGGGTGCGGAGGAGAGTCCCGTTTACGCGATCGGTAACTTGGGTGCAAAGATCAGCGCCTTGCGGATTCCTGAGGGATACCAGATTGAGCAGTTCACCGCCACTCAGCCACCGGACGCCAAGAAGATCGCCATCAAGTGGGACGGTGAGTGGCAGATCACGTATGAAGTGTTTCGGGATTTGGGTTTGGCCTTTGCCGCGGTGCTGGTGCTGATCTACCTGCTGGTGGTCGGCTGGTTTGGTTCGTATAAGACGCCGCTCGTGATTATGGCCCCAATCCCATTGACGCTGGTGGGCATTCTGCCGTCGCACGCCCTCATGGGCGCGTTTTTCACGGCGACGTCCATGATCGGCTTCATTGCCGGCGCGGGAATCATCGTGAGGAACTCCATCATCCTGGTGGATTTCATTAAACTGCGGCGCCAGCAGGGCATGACTTTGGAGGATGCCGTGGTAGACGCCGGCGCGGTGAGATTCCGCCCCATGCTGTTGACCGCCGCTGCAGTGGTGGTGGGCGCCGGGGTGATCCTGTTTGATCCCATTTTCCAGGGTCTGGCGATTTCGCTGATGGCGGGAGAGGTGGCGTCGACGCTGCTTTCACGTTTGGCGGTGCCGGTGCTTTATTACATGAGTGAGCGGGGTGGAAAATGACGATGGAGCGGTACATTCGAATCATTGCCGGCACATTTGTGCTGGCTTCGTTGGCGTTGGGAACCTGGGTGAACCACAATTGGTATTGGTTCACGGCATTCGTTGGGGCCAACCTTCTGCAATCAGGCTTCACCAAGTGGTGCCTGATGGAAGACATTCTTCGAAAGCTGGGCGTCGGCGCGCACGCGTGAACCCCTCGGACGGGGCTGATTGTGGGCGGTAGTTGTGACAGGCGCTGACCTCAGTGTTCGGCTCGCCACAACCTCCCGACCAGGCCTGGCCAGTCTACGTCGTGACACGATTCAGCGCCATGCGATGGATTATCAATAAAATGCAACGGGTTGCGGCAATGTGATAGCGGAGACGAACCCAATGCAGTTAAGGCACTTTATATGAATAGGATAGTTGCTTGTCGGCATAACATTGCCCTCTTCGTGCACCCCGATTAGAATGTTCCAGAACTAGCCGACGACTTCCCGCGTGATGTCCGAGTTGCCTGTTGTGATAACAGGTATCACCGCAAACCACTCCGCCAGTCGAGTTGACTTCCATTTTTGAGCGAATGTAAAATAAGGGCTCCCTTGTTAGCCCGCGTTGGGTCTTTTGGGGAAAGGAGTATACGGATGTTCCCCGAGGCTGTTCCCGGTTCCGCACCCTTGGCGGAAACGGGACCTGAAACCGTAACCACAACCACGTCAGCAGCGGCGCCGGAAGGTGGACCGGTGGCTGAGAGCGAAGCCGCTACCTCTGTTGCGCCTAGCGCTGAAGGATCTGACGGAACGGGCGCCACGCCAGTAGAAACCGCCGAAACCACGGAAACGTCGGATGCCGCTGAAATTGGTGAGCTTCTCACAGCCATGCCCGAGGTGTCGGGTGTTCCGATTGGCCAAGTCACCCAGGGTTACGTCGTGAAGGTGACTGACGACGAGGTCGTGGTGGACATCGGGCTGAAGAGTGAAGGCGCCATTCCGCGCGCCGAATTCGCTGACGAAGATGGCCAAGTGTCCGTTCAGCCGGGCGACACCGTCGACGTTCTGATTGAGGAGTACGACGAACAAGAGGGCACGTTTACCGTTTCTCACCTCAAGGCTGCTGTGCTGCGAGCCTGGGAGGACCTGGAACGGGCTTCGAATGACCAGACCAATGTCACCGGCCGCGTGATCGAACGCACCAAAGGCGGAATGACGGTTTCTGTGAACGGAGTGAATGCGTTTCTGCCGGCCTCTCAAGCGGATATTCGTCCGCTCCGCAACGTGGATGGGCTGATTGGCCAAGAGATCATCTGCAAGGTTGTGAAGCTGAACCGCGGGCGCAATAACGTGGTGGTAAGTCGGAGGGCCGCGCTGGAAGAGGAGAACGCGCAGCGAAAGGCGGAGCTGACTCAGCAACTGGCCGAAGGCGTGGAGCTCACGGGCCACGTGAAGAACCTAACCAGTTACGGGGCTTTTGTTGACCTGGGCGGCATGGATGGTCTACTCCACGTGACGGACCTGGCTTGGGGGCGCGTGGGCCATCCTTCCGAGGTGGTCAAGGTGGGCCAGGAGCTTCGCGTGAAGGTGCTCAAGTACGACCCCGAGAAGGACCGCATCTCGCTGGGTCTCAAGCAGCTTGTGCCGGACCCGTGGGAGCGGGTGGCGATCAGCTATAAGCCGGGCGATCATCTCAAGGGTCGAGTGGTGAGCCTCACGGACTACGGCGCCTTCTGCGAGATTGAGCCGGGCATCGAAGGCCTGATCCACGTTTCCGAGATGACGTGGAGCCGGCGCCACAAGCATCCTTCAAAGTTTGTCAGCGTGGGCGACACGGTGGAGGTATCCGTCCTGGAAGTGAACTCGGGGCAGCGCCGAATCTCACTGAGTCTGCGGCAGACGCTGGGTGACCCCTGGAAGACGCTGACGGAACGCCTTGCCACCGGTGCGGTGGTTGAGGGACGCGTACGAAACGTGACCGACTACGGCGCCTTTGTCGAGATCGAGGATGGGATTGAAGGTCTCATTCACGTTTCGGACATCTCGTGGAGCCGGAGCGTCAAGCACGCGTCGGATGTGCTGAAGAAGGGGCAGAAGATCAAGGCGGTGGTGCTCAACATTGACCCCGAACAGCGCCGGATTGCCCTGGGGCTGAAGCAGCTCGAGCCGGACATCTGGCAGACGTTCGTGAGTCAGACCCCGGTGGGGAGCGTGGTACCGGGGAAGGTGGTTCGCCTTACCCAGTTCGGCGCCTTCGTTGAACTAAGAGAGGGCGTTGAGGGCCTGTGTCACGTTTCAGAAATGGGCGAGGAGCACCGGCAGCGTGGGAAGTCGCCCTTGAAGGTGGGAACGGAGCTGCCGTTCCGGGTGCTTCGCGCGAGCGCTGAGGAACACAAGATCGGCTTGAGTCTGAAGGAGCTTGAGGCGCGCGTCCGAAATGGCAAGAATGCCAAGAATGGCAAGAGTGGCAAAGCAGAGGGAGTTGCTACCCCGGCGCAACCGGCCACGAGTACTACGATGGCCGAGAAGATGGCCCAAGCCATAAAGGCCGCGGCTGCGGCCTCAGCCGCCAAGAGAGAGACCCAGGCTGCGGCTCAGCCAGAGCAAGCCCAACCCGTGTCGAATCCTGTGGATGCGGCCACGGAAGTAGAAGTCCCGTCCGCGCAGGCCTCGGCGGTGGCCGTACCAGAAGCAGGAATCGACGCGGCTATGCAAACCAAAGGAAAAGAAGAAGTTCCTTCGGAGCCCGTCGCGGCCGTTCTTCAGCACGAGGAGCCCGATAGGGATCGTGGGGACGGAGCAGCGGACGCAGCGGCAGGCGCAATACTCTCAGAGGAGACTACAGGTACGACGCCCGAAGCAGCGCCTTCTGACCGCGAGACGGTTTTGGTCGGAGGCGCCGGGCCGGCGGTGGAGGCCGTGGCGGCTGCAAGTCCTGTTGCAAGTGCAGAAAGCGCCCCTGCTGAAGCAAATTCCAGCGAGGAAATTTTACCCGCAGGGGCTCAGTCGTGAGATGATGTGTGGAGAGCCGGTGACAGTAATGCCGGCGCGCCTGAAAAAGCACGGCATCGGCGCAAGGAGCGAATGATGACGAAGGCGGATTTGGTGGATGAAGTTACGCACGCGGCGGAGCTGAGCCGAAAGGATTCGGAGACTGTTGTTGAGATCGTATTTGAAAGCATCGTAAAGTCCCTTCGTGCAGGCGATAAGATCGAGATTCGAGGATTCGGAAGCTTCCGCAGCCGTCAGCGCAAAGCGCGTGTGGGCCGGAATCCGAAGACCGGCGAGCGCGTGGAGGTTCCGCCCAAGACCGTGCCCTACTTCAAGCCTAGCAAGGAATTAAAGGACTTGGTGAACGGCACCGGCGCGCCCGCCTCGGCTTCGAGCGCAGCGGGTACGTCTGCGTAAGCTCACAGTATTCGATCCGCCTGGGATTCCTGGCTCGATTCGCCTTTCCTCCCTCGCCGCGGTCCGCCCGGCCGGCGTGCCCTACAAGCATGGACTACATCTGGAGCCCCTGGCGTTACCAGTACATGAGCGGCACCGCCAAGCGCGAGGGCTGCATTTTCTGCGACATGACCGCCGCCGATCCGGCACATGATCGTGAGAGATTGATCCTTCATCGAGGCCGTTTCAACCTGATTGTCCTGAACCTGTTTCCGTATAACAGCGGTCACGCCATGATTGCGCCGTATCAACACGTCGCAAGTCTGGACGGCCTGGAAGCTGAAGCGCTCGGTGAGATGATGACACTGGCGCGCGACCTGGAGGCAGCACTCGAGGCGGCGTACCATCCGCAGGGATACAATTTGGGTATGAATCTCGGGCGCTCAGCGGGTGCGGGCATCGCCGATCACCTGCACCTTCATGTTCTGCCTAGGTGGAATGGCGATGCAAACTTCATGACCACTGTTGGCGAGACGCGAGTGCTTCCCGAGGATCTAGACACCACCTATCAGAGGCTGGTGGAGTTCTTTCGAAGCGCAGCGGGAAGCGACGCACGGCGAGCCCCGGGCGAACTCGCGGGCGGTTGAGAGCCGCGTTCGCATTCGCGGAACGCTGCGAATCCGTTCCGCTGCCCAATCGGCCATGAAGCTTGATCACACCCTGCCGTTCGATTCAGGCGAGGCTGAGGCTTTCCTGGCTGCTCTTCCTCGCGAGCCCGCAGTATTCGCGCTCTGGCCACACCTCGATCCGGCACCTGGCACACAACCCTACCTTAGCCGAACCCGCAACCTTCGTCATCGCCTGGAACGCTTGCTGGCGAGCCCACGTCCTGGACTGAGGCGATTGAACCTGCATGAATTCACGCGCCGTGTTGATTATCAGCCTGTGGGGTCAAGTTTTGAAGCCGCCTGGCTAATTTATCAACTCAATCGCACGCATTACCCACGCGTTTACCGCCAACGACTGCGCCTCAAACCGCCAGCGTTGCTGAAGGTGAATCTTGCCAACCGCTTTCCACGCTGCTACGCCACGCGCCGGTTGACGCGCGACGGTTCGCTTTACTACGGGCCCTTTCCCTCGCGCACCGAAGCCGAGCGATTCGCCGGCGAGTTTCTCGACTTCTTCAAAATTCGGCGCTGCGTCGAGGATCTCGATCCGAACCCGAGCCACCCAGGATGCATTTACTCGCAGATGCGCATGTGCCTGGCGCCGTGCTTCGCAGGCTGCACGGACAGTGAGTATCAGCAAGAGCTGGGACGCGCGGTACGCTTCCTCGACACCCAGGGATCATCGCTGGTGCGGCAGTTCGAAGCCGAGCGCGAGCGCGCTTCAGACAGCCTCGATTTTGAGCAGGCTGCGCGCCTGCATCAGCGGCTGGAAAAACTGAACGACGCGCTGCGCCGCAGGCCGGACCTCGCCAAGAACGTCGCCGACCTTCACGCGATCATCCTCGAACGCGGAGCCCACCCCAAGAGCGTGGTGCTCTTCAGGCTTTGGGCAGGAGAGCTGCTTGGGCCGGCAACGCTATCGCTCGACGAACGGGTTGCGTCGCCCGCCTCACTCGACCAGCAGCTTCAGACGTTAGTGGACTCGCTGAGACCTCGCGCGGAATCAGGAGAGCGCCCGTACGCTAATACGGACGTTCCAACAGCCGGCGAAACCCAGGTCGAGGTCACCCACCCACCAGAGTCGGCAGAGGCCGCCGAGCTCACCGCAACGAACCGTCAACCGACTTTGAGTCCGGCGTCGCGGCCGCTGCCGCCCTGGGAACACCTCACCATCCTGGCGCGCTGGTACTACAGCAGCTTTCGCGAAGGCGAGTTCGTGATGCTGAACCGTGCCGAAGAGATCCCCCACGCTCGACTCATTCGGAGTTGCCGCAAGCTCACGACAGAAAGGGCGGGGTTTTCAACCCAGCCGAAGAACGGCACTTCAAACTGAAGCTCCTTCACGCGCCGGACAGTGTGTCAAGTCAAGACACACTCTCCGGCGCGTGAGACTCCATGGCGGTCAATCACTACCCCTGACGGCGGGGTTGAAACCCCGCCCTTCGAGAAAAACTCGTCAGAAATCCGAATCGGTTCGGGGACGTGCACGTCGTCATTCCGAGGGAAAGAACGCGGCAGACGAACCCACCCACTCCATATCGCGATTGTAGCTCACGTTCATCATCGCGCCTCGACCCATGCGCAGCAGGATGGCGCCGTGCTGAAGTTTATCCAGCCATATGAACATCACCCGCACTTCCACTTTGGTGGGGCCGCACGGCGTTTCGATCACCGGCTCGAACTCCAACCGTTCCTGCAAAACGTATTGCCGGCGCTCTTCAAGCGGAATCGCCGCCAAGTCTTGGCGCGTCGGTCCAATCACCACGCCGCGACCCGCGAATGAGAAGAGCGGCTTCAAGACGTACCGCTCCGGATGGTCCGGCAGTGGGTCAGTCTCGTTCAGAAAGTGGGTCTCCGGCACTGAGCGATGATGCAGAAACGGAATCGAGAACTTGCTGATGCGGAAGAACCAGCTTGGATGATCGGCCCACTCGACGTCGATCTCATCCGTCAGATTGAACGGGAGCGGCCTGCCTTTACGAGCGAGCTCATCGAAGATGACGCGATTGTAGATGCGGCGAATAGGGACCTGTCTGCCGTTATGTTTATAGAACAGGCGATTATGTTCTTGAATAACGTCAAAGACGTTTACAATTCTAATTCCTATAACTTGCGCCGTCAGCAGAAAGTCCGGCAAAGTTTTCTGCTCCAAAGGATCGATCTCGAGCAGCACCACGTTTTCAGGGTCGTGAGCTCCCAGGATGGCGCGGCGCAGCAAGGCGTAATAGGCTTCAACGTCGACGCCTGCCGGAAGGTACCTCAGCTCCGCGTCGATGCCGTAAGCGCGCTGATACTCTTGGGCGATCGCCACCTGATAGGCGTACAACGAAGGAAAGCCCTGAATCTCTACCAGCTTCGGCTCGATCTCGCCGCGCGTGTTGCGAATCAGGCCAAAGTCGACCTGTATGAAGAGAGGATGATCTGTCTCACCGGGTACCCGGAACTCGGCAGGGATAGCAGCTTCCGAGCGGCGGCGGTACTCGGAATTGCCCATGAGCTGCTCGATGATCTCGCGGCCGTCGGCCACCATGCGGTCCACCAGTGGTCTGGGAAGAAAGCAAGGTGTCTCCGAGTTGCGAAAGGCCACGTGCGTGCCGCACGCGCGGTCAAGGCCCTGGAGGAAGTCTTGATATTTCTCGGGAGTAAAATTAGCGTTGAAGCGGTTGCGGAGAGACGGAATCATGTCAGCCGGGCTAGCTGTTGTAGAGCCTACATGACTAGGCTGCTTAGGAGCCTCCGGCGAAGCTTTCATCTAACGATGGGGTGCTCGAGCCGGTCGATCCGCTCATCGGTACGCCGCGTTTCGGCGCGAATCCAATCCTTCAAGTCGTCGAAGCGTTTGTCGACGGCAGCGAAGCGTTTGTCGACGGCGTCGAAGCGCGCTATCATTTCGGCGCGCAGACTGAAAAACCCAGCGAGCTGCGTCACAAAGATGAGAGCAATACCTGCCCAAAGTTGTTTGTCCATTTCTTAGCTCTCTTCCATGGGTGACACCCTGGGGTTCGATAATCCCCAGCTACAGTATACGTCGATTACATGAATTTGCGTCGTTTGAATGCGTCAATGTCTCCCTTGCTCAAGTCGAACCACTCACCGTTCTTACGCTTTGCCGCGAATCGGCGATGCCAGTACTCCTCGATCCCCGCCGGATCATCCGAGCGGATGGTGTGAACGGTCGTCAGCTTCTCTGGCATTTGGATCGCGAGCTCGTACTCGCGGCGGCCCGCTGCATTGCTCCGGCCGATCTTGTAATAGTGACCAGATTTCATGAGATAGACGAAGCCGAAATCCGTTTGCGGCTCACTCTGGCCCTCGGTGCCGGCGTCCTCCTCAGCCGGTTTCGCGATCGGGGCACACAAAGCCATCACGTTAAGCTGTCTTCAAATGGTTGGGTTCAAAGCCCGCCTCGCGAACGGCGTCACTCCATCGAGCCCAAATCTTAGCGCGCCAATCAGAGTCTCTTATCCCGGTCTCTTGAGAAAATCTCGATGCACCAAGGGGAGCTCCGCCGTTCGCTGCGGCGGTACGCTTAATCTCATTCAAGATGTGCTGCTTGTTCATCTAATCCAGCGTAAACTTCCCCTGCCGCATGATCTGGCGGTCGTCCGCCCAGATATCAAACTCTGTTCCCACCACGTCAATGTGCGTGGACGAGTACCATTCCGCGCCCGTGTGCTCCCCGTAGGGATTCCCGAAGGCCATGTGGACGCCGGGAATCTTCTCGTCTTGCAGGATCTGGCCGATCACATGGTCGAGCGCGATGTTGGTGCCGATGGCAAATTCGCCTACGCGGTCGCTGTTCTCGTCGGTGTGGGTATAGCGCCAGAACTCGTCTTGAAGAGAGCGGTTCGGACTCGTGGCTTCTACCAAACGGTTGCTGGCCACGCGAATCGTAAGCGGCGCGCTCTTGAGATCGCCGAAGCGGGCGCAGAGGTAATCGCCCACCACGCCATCCACCACGAAAGTGCCGTTCACTTCGCCGGGAGTGGTGAAGATTTCTCCGCCTGGCAAGTTCCCCCATTTATCCGGGCTGATGATGCCGCTGGTTTTCAGCCACCGGTACTGAGGATTCAATTCCGCCACCACATCCGTCCCGGCCGCTGTGCAGGCACGAATTTTGCGGGCGGAGCTGGCGATCTCCCGCACGCGCACGCTGATTTCATCCACCTTGGCGAAGTCCGCGCGCATGCCTTCCATCATGATCCGGCGATTGATATTCACCATGTGAGCGTGGCGAATGCGGCGGCGGTTCACCACGTCCGTCATTTGCATGCGGGACTTCAGCTCGTTCGGCTGCGCCTGGGCGGCAAAGATGCTCACGTCGCTGGTTTCGAGATCAGCGAGAATCTCCGTGGGCATGTCGCCGAGGGGCCGAGGCGCAACTTCCTCCAGCACCCAGGCGCGGTACGGGGCGCCGAGATACTCAATTTCCGCAGCGAGGCTGGCTGCGACCGGAAGCGTGGCGTGGTCCGTGATCAGGGTGACCTTCTCTGAAGGCTGCACCCTCAGGCAAACGCGCACGGCGTTGCGAGCGCCCACGGTCAGCTCGGGATCCATCGTCACTTCGCGAAGCATTGGTATCATAGCAAACGGGTCGCCTGGGAGAGCGGGCGTCTCGCCCGCTCTTCACGGACGTAGACTCATTAGGCGGGCGAGACGCCCGCGCTCCCAGGGTTAACTCGATAGACCCACCGAAGCGGTCGCAGAGCTTGTTTCGAACAGCCCCACTTCTGTCTCTGCAATAATGTAGTCGACCACTTTTTTCAGGTCCTGTGTTTCCTCGAACACGCGAAGCTGGCGGTCAGCGCCGGTGCCTTCGCTCAAAATCCGGCGCAGATAATGTGTCTCTTCGCGGCAGTCGAGCTCATCCACCACATCGTCGATGAACTGAAGGTATTCTTCGGCGAGGCTGCGGAACGGAACTTCCGTTTGCTTGCCGAAATCGATGAGCTGGCCTTCGATTCCATATCGCGCAGCCCGCCACTTGTTCTCCATCAGCAAGGCCCGCCGGTAAAGGCGAAAGCCCTGGTTGGCGGAGTAGAGCTTGTAGAGCTTCGCCACCGTCGCTTGGATGAGCGCCGCCAGCGCGGCCGTCTCATCCAGGCGCATGGGCAGGTCGCACACCCGGAACTCCAGGGTGTTGAAGAACGGGTGGGGCCGGATGTCCCACCAAATCTTCTTCGCATTGTCGATGCAGTGCGTCTTCACCAGAAGCTGAATGAAATTCTCGTACTCGCCGTAACTTGGGAAATAATCGGGCAGGTTGGTGCGCGGGAACTTGTCAAACACTTTGCAGCGGTACGACTTCAGGCCGGTGTTCATGCCCAGCCAGAAGGGCGAGTTTGTGGAAAGCGCCAGCATGTGCGGCACAAAGTAGCGGGCGGCATTCATCAAGTGAATGGCGGTCTCGCGATCCTCCACGCCGATGTGGACGTGTAACCCGAAGATGAGGTTCGCCCGGGCAACAAGTTGCATGTCCTCCACGATGCTGTGATAGCGCGCGTCGGGATAGATTTCCTGCTCGCGCCAGTCCGAAAAGGGATGGGTGGCGGCCGCAGCCAGCCTCAACCCGTTCTGCCTCGCCAGGGTCACCATCTGCCGGCGAAGTTTGCGCACATGTTCCTTGGCTTCCTTAATGTTCCGGCAAACGCCGGTACCCACTTCCACCACCGACTGATGCATTTCAGGCTTGACGAAGTCTTCCTCCAGCAAAGTGTTGCCCTGTTCGAGGATGTGCGTCTGGACGTGAGAGCGGAGCCCGCGAGTTTCCGGATCGATTGTCTGGTACTCTTCCTCAATCCCGATGGTGAGCGAGATGCTCATCGTGTCTTCCTCCCCCAGGCTGGCGGTCGCGACGTTCGAGTCAAAGGTCGAAAGTCGAAGGTCAAAAAGTGAGCGGCCAGCGATCAGCCTTCGGCAAACAGCTCCCAGCGGTCAGCTTCCGGCAATCGGGCTCCGTTCCCAGCTCCGGACTTGCTGAAGGCTGAACGCCACTTTCACGGTCCACGCAAGCAAGGGAATTAGCTAACCACCTTATTTATCATAAACATTCCAGGATAGATTTTGTTAACTCATTTGTTTTCATTAACATTCCAGGGTATTCTCATTTGTCTCATTTGTCTCATTTTCGATCCTTTGTTTTCAACAACATTCCAGGATACCCGAAAAAAATTTAAGTTTTTTTCGCCTCACGTCGCTCCCGTCCGTCAGACACCGGTCTGTGATCCATAGGCGTTCACCCACTGACACACGAACCGGTGAAGGCCAAAGGCCCACTCCCGCATCAACGAAGTCAGTGTTGATTCTAAATAACATAGTGGCTTCGTTCCTCGATTTAGGCACTGTTTTCTGTTCCTCGACGCCCCGCCCCTTACCCTTATGGACCTGACGGCGGCTTACCTGGAACCCGGCATCTGACACTTGACACCTCGAAATGCCTCCACTGATTCTAAACAAGATAGTGGCTTCGTTCCTCGATTTAGGCCGCATTCTCATTAGTGATTCCTTTTGCCGCCGTTGCGCCGAATGGACTGATCGACAATGTCAATCAGCGCGTCCAGCTTGCCGTCGATTTCGCTAAGCTTCTCCCCGCTCTTTTCCTGCGACTGCGGCCCACAGCCTCTCCCAGCGGACTTGCTGACGGCTGAAAGCTGATGGCTGAAAGCCCTGCTAGGCCCCTTGCGCGGTCGCCTTTCCGCCGCTCAGGAAATAAGACCAGTGATACTGGGTCGTTGGCTGCTCGTCGCTCTGGGCCTTTTGAACGGCAAGATCCGCCACGGCCTTCACGATCCAGGAAAAGTTCTCGGGTCCGACGGACTGATAGTCCGCGTCCGGGGCCGGGTTCAGGAAATCGATGGCATAAGGGACGCCGTCCTGGACGGCGAACTCGACCGTATTCAGGTCATAGCCCAGTGCCCGGCAGAGCTTCAAAGCGTCGCCCACCACGCGATCGTTCAAGGCGGGCTCCAAGGGCTGAGGGTCTTTCACGTAGCGCTCGTGGTGCGGGTTCCTGGGCTCGTAGCGCATCACATGCACTTTTTCCTGGCCCACCACGTAGCAGCGGAAATACTGGTCAAATTCGATGGCCTGCTGCAGCGTCATGCAGAGATCGCCTGTCTGGTCATAGGCGGCAAAGAAGTCCTCACGTGAGTTCACCTTATAAACGTGCTTCCAACCCCCGCCACTGTGGGGCTTCAAAAAGGCGGGAAACCCGATGTATTCGAAAACTTCGTCCCAGTTCAGCGGGTAAACGAGGTTGCGCATGGACTGCGCGGTGGTTCCGGGCGGGTGCTCTTTGTGCGGCAGGACGACAGTGCGCGGCACAGCCACCCCAATCCGTTCCGCGAGGGCGTAGTTGAAGAACTTGTCGTCCGCGCTCCACCAGAACGGGTTGTTGATCACGATGGTGCCGCCCATCACGGCGTTCTTGAGGTAGGCGCGGTAGAAGGGAATATCGTGGGAAATGCGGTCAATAATCACGCGATAGCCGCTCGGCTGGTTCATCCTGGTCCCGCCCACCTGGAGGAATTCGGCGGTAATTTCCGGGATGTTCATATCGTTGATCTTGGTGACCAAGGCGCCGGGGAAGGTGTTCTCCATGCCGAAGACAATGCCTATTTTGCGCGTCATGATGCGGGCTCCGTCAAAGCGTGCCTGGTGATCATTTGGAATCAGCGTCCATTAATCAGCGGAAAATAGCATTATAGTCGAAGAATCGAAGGTTGACCTCGTTCGGGTGGGTTGGGTGGCTGTGGGCTTGTTTCAATTCTCCTATTTTTTCGGATGGAGGAGGAGGGGGTAGTCCCTCAGTTTGAAAACCTTTGGGAGGATTAGTTTTTTTGCTGATTAACAAATTGTCCGGCGTGCAGCTCTATGGTTTCTTCCGTCCAACCCAACACAAACTCTTGATGCCTTAAGACATAGCCCTCTTCGTTAAGCTCCTTACCATCAGAGAGTGTTTTGGCAACATCAATGTAGTTGTAACCGGCGGCAGATGGGCAGATTATCTGCTCGACGCCTTTTGTGGGATCGCCCTTCCAGATGCGAATGTGTTTCGACAAGGTCAGGTCAATGCTCGTCGAACTGTAAGCATCTGGCCCAGGTTTTGGCTCGATTTTTATGTGTCCATGATCAAGCGCCGCTTGTATCTCGCGGTCTGTGAGAACCACCTCAGTCCCCTATGGCAGAAGCCTTTACCCAGATTCGCCAACGCCCAGAAGCGCTCTCCTGTGGAAGCTCGACGAGTACCCGGCCTTCGGTTCGGCCAATAACAGAGGCGACCAGCTTATCGTTTTGGATGTTCGCAGCGTAGACCGCCACTTCTTCGGATTTGCCGTCAGCAGTCTCGATCCGAGCAACTTTCTCGTTTGGCATCAAACCATCAGATACTCGACATTCGATCTTTGTTGTCATCATATTTCTCATAACCTTTCGTATTTTTATCGCCACCATATATAACACGAATTTTTTTCAGACCGCTACTATTTGTAACAGATTTTTTTGTTCTTGCAATTTTTGCACTCCGTTGGGGAGGTGGGTTGTTTGGAGTGCGGCAGCTTGCTGTTGCTTTCTGCAGGCCAGCTCGCTGGCCCGCACCGCAGCGATCCTCTGAGAAGACCAGAGCGAGATTTCTCGCGGCGCGGAAAGGCACCGCGGCGCTCGAAATGACAGGTTGGAGAGGGTGGATCCCAACCGCCATCCCGACCGTCACCGGAGGCCAGCGGCGTGGGCCAATTGGTACTCGTGGCTGCGGTTCAAGGCCACTGCTGCGCGGCCGACCCCTATTTATGCCCCTCAGGCGTCCACGGCTTCGCCGCACCATCCCTATACGGCGGAATGCCCCATACGACGGAATGCCCCGCCGTCGTCAAATTTCGTATTGCAAGGGTTAGTATTGACATTCGCAGTAGACTTCCAGTTATGTTAATCGCCGGTATATAGTTTCGTGCTTGCCGGGCTTGCCCGTAGGGCGTAAGCTGCTCTTAGGGGAGGTTACAGGAAGGTTTCATCAGCGTGCATCCAAGGTGCGGAGTCTGGTCAGGCCCGCGGTAAGTCTGGTGATGCGGCGTACGGTCTGATCTTGAAGTCCGAGGGATGTTCTTGAAACGAATCTGGAGACTCTTGCTTCCGCTGTTGACGCTCGCGCTGAGCGCGTGTGCGGGAGCTCCAAGACGCGCGGCGCTGGGACCCAACTCAGCGTTTGCTCCTCCCCAAAAGGCAGCACCTCCTCAGGTGCAGGCTGCGGCTGCCGCGCCGCTGCAACCCGCCGCCGTCGCGCATACCTCCCCTCCCCCGGTCACTTCCGACGATAGCGCCTCCAAACTCCTGAGCCGGGCGGACGCGCTTTATCAGGCCGGCGTGAAGGATTACAGTGCCGGCAACCTTGACCAGGCTAAGGACGAGTTCGATCAGGCGGTCGCGTTGCTGCTGGAGTCAAACCTCGACCTTCAATCGGATGACCGGTTAAACAGCGAATTCAACCGGCTGGTTGAAGACATTTCGAACCTCGAACTGGCGGCCTTGCAACGCGGCGGCCCCATGAGCTCGCACGCTTACGAGCCCCCACCCATTGAATCCTTCGCAGGTCTCACCTTTCCCGTTGATCCCAACGTTCGCGAGCGGGCCCAGCAGGAGCTGAGCTCCGTGCAGGCAGACTTGCCGCTGGTCTCGAATGACTATGTGGCCGGCGTGCTGACCTTCCTGCAGAACCATGGCCGCCACTACATTCAACGCGTCTTGGCCGGCAAAGCCCTATACGGACCGATGATTGAAGACACGCTTCGCCAGGCAGGCCTTCCCCAGGATCTCATTTACCTGGCGGCGGGTGAGAGTTCATTTGATCCTTTTGCTGTCTCGAGCAAGGGCGCCAAGGGCATCTGGCAGTTCATGGCGGATACGGGCGCGCTGTACGGCCTCAAGAGGAATCGCTGGGTGGATGAGCGCGAAGACCCGGTGAAGTCCACCCAGGCTGCCGCTCGCCACTTGAAGGACCTTTACAAAACATACGGCGACTGGTTCCTGGCGATGGCTGCCTACGACTGGAGTCCCAATGGGCTTCAGAAGGCCATCGAAAAGACGGGCTACGCCGATTATTGGAAGCTCCGGCAGCTTCGGGCGCTTCCTTCGGAAACGGAAAACTACGTGCCCATTTTTCTGGCCACGGCGCTGATTGCTAAAGACCCGCAAGCTTACGGCTTCGAGATGCCTTCCACTCCGGCCATGGAGACGGATCAAGTCGTGGTGTCCGAACCCACGGACATCCGGCTGGTGGCCGGGCTTATCGATCACCCCGTGGAAGAATTGGTGCGGCTTAACCCCAGCATGTTGACCTGGATCACGCCTCCCAATGACTCCAACTTCACACTCAATCTGCCCGCCGGCACCAAGGACCAGTTCGAGAAGACGATTGCTGCTATCCCGCCAGACCGCCGCGAGTGGTGGCGGGCGTACCGCGTCGAGCCCGGCGAGACGCTGGCAAGCGTCGCGCACAAGTTTCATGTATCGACTGTGAGTTTGAGGGACGTGAACCGGGTGACCGATAACTCGGAACTCGATGCCGGCAGCCACGTGCTGGTGCCGCTCAGCCCGGTGAGCGAAGCATCACTGGTGCGGGTGCATGAGCGCCAGGTCTTGCGGGCGCGCCAATATAGGGTGAAGCCCGGCGACACGATTGAGCTGGTGGCTGACCGCTTTGATGTGACGCCGTACCAAATCCGCCACTGGAATCACCTGAAAGGGTCGAAGCTTACTGCCGGCCGGTCACTGGTGGTATTCGTTCCGGCGCCGGCGCCCTCTCATCACCGGACAACATCCAAGCGGCACACAACTGCGGCGCATACGCAATCCAGCCACACCTCAAAAACGAAGCGCACGCAGGTGGCGCGGGCGTCCGGCGGCAGTGCATCCGCCAGCCCGTAAACGTGCTTTTCAGCGTAGGGGCGGCCCTCAGTGGACCCCCCAATTTGCAGAACAGTCCTTTGTGGGTGCTGTCAGCTTGCGCGGCCACAAGGGCCGCCCCTACGTCCCCAAAGCGCCGGGTGGGTCAGCCAGGCACGGGGGAGCGGGATGATGATCCTCCAGGTCGCACGAGCTTTCGCCGATAGGATCAACGCACACGACACGCTGGGACTTATCGCCCTGATGTCACCCGATCATGCCCTGATCGACTCGCTGGGGAACAAGGTTGTCCGGCCCGCGATCGAGGGCGGATGGGCAGCCTACTTCGCCATGGTGCCCGACTACTGGATCAGGATCGACAGCGCCATGGTTGAGGGCGACGTGGCTGCGTTTTTTGGCTCGGCCGGCGGAACCTATGTGCCAAAGGGAGCCGAGCTGAGGCCCGAAAACAGGTGGGAGACACCCGCCGCGTGGCTTGCCAGGGTCCGAGACGGAAAGGTCTCGCAGTGGCGAGTGTATTGCGATAATGAGCCGATCCGGGAAAAGATGAAGACGGCGGGCCCGTGAGACTGCAACCGCTAAACCTGGCGATTCATCGTATGTGAGGGGCGGTTACCCGATGGCGCCTGGTAACTCAAGGAAGCGAAATCCAAGTTAGTGAACTCATTTGGATTCCCGTTCACGCGGGAAGGACTGTAAACCCAGTTTTTCCCTAGCGCCGATACCACACGATCCCAAAAAGGGAATCTGCATTGATCTGCCCGATCTGCCACAAACGAAAAGCCTCGCGGTTCTGCCCGGCGAAGTCGCAGAACATCTGTTCGGTGTGCTGCGCGACCGAGCGGGAAGTGACCATTGACTGTCCTTCATCGTGTCCCCATCTGGCAGCCAGCCGCCGGTATGAAGAGGAGCGCAACCAAGTTGATTGGTCTCAGATACCTTTTGCGGAGGTCAAGATATTGCCATCTGCTTTTCGCGGGCACGAAAACCTGATTGACACTCTGGCTTACAGCATCTGCGACCTTGCAGGTCTCCATCGCGAGATGGTTGATAGCGATGTTATGAGCGCCCTTCAAACGCTGGGCGAGTCCTATCAGACCCTGACTAAGGGTATTTACTATGAGAAGCCGATCGACCATCGGCTTCAGCATGAGCTCCTCGAGCACTTGAAGAAGACCATTGCTGCGTATAAGAAGGAAGAGGCATCTCGCCCTCGAATGACGTCCCTTCGGGACGAGACGGTGCGGGACGTGATCATCTTCATGGCTCAGGCGGGAGGTATGCGCACCAACGGGCGCCCCAAAGGCCGGGCGTACCTCGATTTCCTGCGCAGCACTGTCAAGTGGCAGGCGCCAACGCGGGGGGATGGGGCGCCGCTGCTGATTGTTCCGTGAAAGACCAGAGACGGGTAGGGGCACATGGCCATGTGCCCCGCCATGTGCCCTTACGCCTGACACCACATGGCCCTAACCCCTAACCACTGATCACTAACCACTGCTCTTATGTCTCAAGCCCAGGAAGTCCGAGCCGCGACGGATATCGTCAAAATTGTTGGCGACTACGTGAAACTGCGCAAGTCCGGCGTGAACATGACGGGTCTTTGCCCCTTTCACCAGGAAAAGACGCCGTCGTTCTCAGTTCACCCTGTAAAGCAAATCTTCCATTGTTTCGGCTGCGGCGTGGGCGGCGACGTGTTCAAGTTCGTGATGCTGATTGAGAACCTTTCCTTCCCCGAGGCGTTGCGGAGGGTAGCGGAAAAGGCTGGCGTGAAACTGACGGAGCGCCCCCTCGACGCCGTCTCGGACGCCTCCGCGCGCGAGCGCGAGACTTTGCTGAAGATTCACGAAGTGGCAGCGCGCTTCTTTGCCGCGCAGCTTGGCGGCACGGCCGAGGGCCGCGCCGCAAGGGCGTACCTGGCAGATCGCGGAATCAGTGACGAGGCTCTGGCGCGTTTTCGAATCGGATACGCGCCTTCAGAAGGCCACGCTCTGCTGCGGAAGCTCGAAGGCGAAGGTTTCCAAGACGAGCTGCTGGAAAAGAGCGGACTGGTGCTGGCCGAGTCGGAGGGCCGGCGCCGGCTTGACCGGTTCCGCCGACGCGTGATGTTCCCAATCGCTCGCGAAAGCGGCTCAGTGGCGGCGTTTGGAGGCCGGGCGCTGGGCGACGACCAGCCCAAGTACATGAATTCGCCAGAAACGCCGATATATACCAAGAGCCGCGTTCTCTTTCACCTCGACCGCGCTGCGAAGGCCATCCGCGAGGCGGACGAAGCCATCCTGGTTGAGGGATATATGGATGCCATTGCGGTGGCCATGGCCGGCTTCGAGCAAGTGACGGCCTCCTGCGGCACCAGCTTGACCGCAAACCAGGTGCGGCTCCTGGCGCGGCACACCCGCCGTGTGGTGGTGAATTATGACCCGGACTCGGCCGGCCTCGCCGCCGCCGAGCGTTCGCTCGACCTGTTGCTGGAGGAGGGCTTCGAGTGCCGCGTCCTGGCGCTGCCGGGCGGGCTTGATCCCGACGCTTTTATCCGCCGCGAGGGCGCCGTGGCGTATGGCGAGCGCTTGAAGACGGCCCCGAACTATCTGGAATACCTCGCCGACCGTGCGGCGGCAGCCCACGATCTGCGCTCGCCGCAAGGCAAGGTGGCTGCCGTCAACTCGCTGATGCCGCATGTCGTCAAGCTTCCGAGTGCGCTGCTGCGCCGTGAATGGATTGATCGTCTGGCAGACCGCTTGCACCTTGACGACCGCCTCTTGCGAGACGAGGTACGGCGTGCAGCCGACACCCGCCGCGAGGCGAAGGCTCCGGAAGCTTCGGCAGTCCTGGCTGCGAGCCCGGCCGAAAAGGAACTCTTGCGCGGATGCCTGGAAAGCGAGGCCCTGACAGATGAGTTTCTCCCGGCCCTGGCCGCCGAAGGAGCCATCGAGAGACTCCCGACCTCGAATATCTTTGGCGTGATCCTGGCGGCACGAGGCCGTGGAGAGAAGCCTGACCTGCCCCGGCTCGAAGAGTCCTTGACGCCGGCCGAGCAGCGCCTGGCGTACGACTGCCAATTTGCTGACGCTGAACCACTTTCCCGAGAAGCGGCGGCTCGATGCTGTGACGCCCTTCGCCGCAAGAAGATGGAGCGGGAGCGAGATGAGATCCAGACTGCTATTCGCGCGGCTGAGCAGGCAGGCGACCAAGGCCGGCTGGCCGAGCTCCTGAGGACTAAGTCGAAATTAGCGAGTCAGATCGCTCAGCGAAGCTCGGCCTGAAAAAAGCTCTTCGAGAAGTAAGTCTTTCTCGTGTAGCATAACATCTAATAAAATAGCTGAGGTGTCGGTCCTGGCGACTCAGTGTGTCGCGCAGTTCAAGTTCGTCTTAATCTCCGTGCCACGATCCTGGACGGCTTTTCGCGGTCTTGCAACATTGTGCGCGTTACTCGGCGGTTAGGGAGGGGTTTTCGTGGCTTTCGAAGACAAGTTCGATCCGGTCAATAAGCTCATCAATCTGGGTAAGCAAAAGGGTTATCTCCTCTACGACGAGGTCAATGACCTCCTGCCTTCCGACGTGCATTCCGCCGAGGAACTCGAGGATGTGCTCTCGATGTTTGATAGTGAGGGCATTGCCGTGCTCGAGTCGCCTGGCGCCAAACTTGACCGCGTCGACAAAGACGACGAACTGAAGAGCGAGGACGAAGAGTCCGACGTTGACCTGACGCCGGGTGCGTTGGACAAGACCAACGATCCCGTGCGGATGTACCTGCGCGAAATGGGTACAGTTCCCTTGCTCACGCGCGAGGGCGAGGTGGAAATCGCCAAGCGGATCGAACGCGGGCAGATCCAGGTGCTCAAGGCGCTCTCCCGGTCGCCGCTGGTGATCCAGGAGATGTTTGTGATTCGCCAGGACCTG
Organism: Terriglobia bacterium; assembly: GCA_035578005.1. Classification (GTDB taxonomy): domain Bacteria; phylum Acidobacteriota; class Terriglobia; order UBA7540; family UBA7540; genus Gp13-AA77. The sequence goes on along the minus strand of DATJYK010000247.1, from coordinate 8,166 downwards.
GAGACGGGCGAGCGCTCCACCAAGGAAGTGGTGGTTTTCAACGACGACGAACTGACGGAAGAAAGGATCGCCGAGCAGAAGCGGGAAGTGATCGCCACCATCAACGAAATGGAGCGCCTTCACAAGAAGGCGCTGCAGCTTCAGGATCGGCGTGATGCGATTCCCCGCACCAAACGGCCGCGGGATTACCGCCGCTATCATCTGGCTCAGGCGCGACACCGCATCATGGTGTCGAAGCTTATCCGGTCACTGCAATTCACCCACGCCGAGCGCGAGCAGCTCATCCGCAGAGTGCAGAAAGCGGCCGATGAGGTTGCTGCGATCGAGCGCGAGTCGAATCGCCTGGAAAGAAGGCTCAAGACCGCCCGGCAGGGCGCAGAAGCCGAAATCAAGAAAGACATGCGTCTCGCGAAGGCGCACCTCTCGGAGATTGAGGAGCGCAATCAGACGGCGGCTTCCGATCTTCGCCGCACCGTTCAAACAATTCAGAACGGAGAGAGGGAAGCCAAGGCGGCGAAGCGTGAACTGATTGAGGCGAACCTGCGCTTGGTGGTCTCCATCGCCAAGAAATACACCAACCGCGGCCTTCAGTTCCTCGACTTGATTCAGGAGGGGAACATCGGTTTGATGAAGGCGGTCGACAAGTTCGAGTACCGGCGGGGATATAAGTTTTCCACGTACGCCACCTGGTGGATCCGGCAGGCGATCACCCGGGCTATTGCCGATCAGGCGCGTACGATTCGCATCCCGGTCCACATGATCGAGACCATCAACAAGCTCATCCGCACCTCGCGGCAGCTCGTGCAGGAATACGGACGCGAACCGACCTCGGAAGAGATCGCCAAGCGCATGGATATTCCGGTGGTGAAGGTGCGCAAGGTGATGAAGATCGCCCAGGAACCCATCTCGCTGGAAACGCCGATCGGCGAGGAAGAAGACTCCCATCTGGGCGATTTCATCGAGGACCGTGGCGTGATCTCGCCGGCCGAAGCCGTAATCAACATCAACCTGAAAGAGCAGACGGAAGCCGTGCTGAAGACCCTCACTCCGCGCGAGGAGAAGGTGATCAAGATGCGTTTCGGCCTCGACGACGGCAGCGAGCACACGCTCGAAGAGGTTGGCCAGAGTTTTGCCGTCACCCGCGAGCGTATCCGTCAAATTGAGGCCAAGGCCTTGCGCAAGCTGCGCCACCCCTCGCGCAGCCGGCGGCTTCGGGCGTTTTTGGACGCGCAGGCCCATCAGGCGGCGGAGTAAAGCAGGCCCGCATCACAACAATCAGGTACCCCGCATGTTGGAGTCACTCGTCATCACCTTGCGTGAAGGGGTTGAAGCCGCCCTGATCGTCGGCATCGTGCTGAGCTGTCTGCGGAAGACCGGCCGCGCGGCGTGGGCGCAGGTTGTCTATCTCGGTCTCGGCATCGCGGTTCTGGCGAGCCTCGCTTTCGGCGTATTGCTTCACCGTATCAATGTGAGCGAACTCGGCGACGCCTACGAAGGCGGGCTGATGCTGGTCGCTGCCCTCTTTGTGGCCACAATGGCTTGGTGGATGTGGCGCACGGGCAAGAGAATGCGGGGCGAGATTGAGGAGAAGCTCGCAGTCTTATCCGCCGGGCCAAGCCGTAGCGCAGCGATCGGGCTGTTCAGCTTTGTCTTTCTCATGGTCTTTCGCGAAGGCGTCGAGACCGTGCTCTTCCTCGCCGCGGTTTCGCTTCGCACCACCAGCGCTCTCCTTAATTTCACCGGGGCGGTTGTGGGTTTGGCGCTCGCCGTCGGGTTCGGTGTGGCCTTTTTCAAAGGCAGCCTTCGCGTGAACCTGGCGCGCTTCTTCCACCTGACGACCCTGGTGCTCTTCGCGATTTCCCTACAATTGCTCGTAACCGGCGTGCACGAACTTTCTGAAGCTGGCGTTCTGCCTTCGAGTCCTCGGGAGATGAGCCTGGTGGGCCCTATCGTGAACAACGACCTCCTCTTCATTGTCCTGGTGATCGCGGTTTGCCTGTTTCTTGTGGTGGCCGAGCGCGTCCGCAACCAGGCACAAGTAGGCTTGGAGGCGGGCCAGCTCAGCGCGCCGGAGCGGCGCAAACTTCTGGCCACCCGAGGCCGCGAGCGTTTCTGGAAGCTTGCGGCAGCGGCTCTCGCACTCTCGGCCATTGTGCTGATCAGCGCCGAGATCGTTTATGCCCGCGTGGCACAGTCCGCGGCTGCGCCGGTATCGGTATCGATCGAAAATGACGAACTGCGGATTCCTGTGTCGGAGCTTGCCGACCATAACCTGCACCATTTCGTGGTTGGAGTCAACGGTCACGCGGTACGTCTCATCGCTATCGTTGACGCCTCGGATACCGTACGCGTGGCGCTCGACGCCTGCGCGATCTGCGGAGCCCAGGGATACTACCAGCAGGGCCAGAACGTGATTTGCCGCAACTGCGGTGCCGCCATCAACTTGCCCACGATCGGGCACGGTGGAGGTTGCAATCCCATCCCATTCGACCCGCCGTACAAGGTGGACGGCGACACGCTCGTGATTTCTCAGGCGGCTCTGGAGGGCGCGGTGGGGCGCTTCTCGAAGTGAGAAGCGATGCCAAGCCGCGCTAAATACGATCTCGGAGTGTTGACAGGTCATTACTATAGAGTTAATGTGACGGGGCGATCGAAAACAATGAAGATGAAGGAGGGTCCTACGATGTTATTGAAAACAAAGGACGATTTTGAGACCCTCCACAACTCCTTAAGGGTGCCACGCCGAATTTTCTTCACTCGGTGGAAAAAGGCAGGTGCGATGAGAACAGCCGGGTCGATCTGAAAACAAACGAGTTGCTGCCGTCGCAAGACGATTCTCATCACGACAGGATGCGATGCGCTTTGCGGTTGACGCCGGCCGCCGCGCTGCGGTCCTGTTGCTCCTGACTTGTGGCTTCTGACCCCCGTCTCGCCACTGGTCACTCATCGCTTATCACTGCTTGTGAGATGCTCGCTCGAATCATAACCCGCTCCTTGGTCCGCCGAGGCCGGCGCAAGGCCCTAAGCCTGGCCGCCATCGCGCTCGGGATCACTGCCGCCACTGTGGTGGCAACGCTGGCGCTTGACGTTGGCGACCAGGTGAGCCGCGAGCTGCGCTCCTTCGGCGCCAACATCACGGTCGTCTCCGCTGCGGACGGCCCCGCCGTCACAGTAGGCGGTGTTGATTATCGCCCTGCAGCCGTAGGCGCCTTTCTGCACGAGAGCGATCTCCCTTCCCTGAAGAAGATCTATTGGGCCAACAACATCACTGCCTTCGCGCCATTTCTCTATGCTCCGGCGTCCCTGGCCGGGCGGCGCCTGGTGCTGATCGGGAGCTGGGTTAACCATTCGGTCCCGATCGGCCGATCCGAGTCGTTTCGCACAGGCCTTCGTGATCTGCACCTTAGCTGGCGCGTCCGAGGACAATGGCCGGACGACGCGGATGCGCACGCCTGCCTCGTGGGCGCGTCGCTTGCCCGCGCCGCGCGGCTGGACCCAGGCTCGATGCTTAGCCTGACTAATCCTGACGTCGGCGTCGACGGGCAGCAGGCCTACACTTGCCACGTGAGCGGCGTCGTGGAGACCGGCGGAGCCGAAGACGAGCAGGTGATGGCGCCGCTCGGTGCCGTGCAGGCGTTTGCCGGCCAACCGGGCCGCGTACGCCGCATCGAGGTAAGCGCCTTGACCAAGCCCGAGGACGGGTTTGCGCGGCGAGATCCGAAGAGCATGACGCCCGACGAATTCGAGCGCTGGAGTTGCTCGCCCTACGTTAGCTCCATCGATTACCAGATCGAGCAAGCCATTCCGGGATCATCAGCGCGGCCCGTTTTTCCTGTGACCGAGACCCAGGGGCGCATTTTAGGCCGCATTGGGAGCCTGATGCTCGCTTTCGCCGCGATTGCACTCGTCACCGCTTGCCTTGCGGTGGCTTCCATGATGTTGGCTTCGGTGATCGAACGGCGCGCCGAAATTGGGTTATACCAATCGCTCGGCGCTACGCGGGCGCGTGTGGCAGCTATCTTTCTGCTCGAAGGTTCGGCCCTCGGATTGGCCGGAGGAGCGGCCGGATACCTCGCTGGCACTCTGCTGGCCCATTATTTGGGCAGGATCGTCTTCGGAGCTTCGCCGGCGCTGCACGGGACGCTGCTGCCCGCGGTTCTGCTGGTGGCGTTGCTGGTAACTTGGGCCGGAAGCGCCGTGCCGCTCGCGCGCGGCCTTCAGGAGCCCGCTGCTGTGGCGCTGCGGGATTAGGTAAATGGCGATTGAGTGATTGAAGGATTGGGTGAATGAGACTGTGACAAACGGTTCAGGCATGAGGCATTTCCATGGAGGCGTTCAATCACCCGATCGCCCGATCACCCGATCACCCAATCACTCCATGTTCTGGCGCGCCTGGCTGCGGTCGCTGGCCGTGAAGCGGCCTCAATCCCTGTTGGCCTTCGCCGCTCTGGCGTTGGAGGCCACGGTTGCCTCACTCCTGCTGAATGTTTACGGCGGCGCTCGCCGCAAAATGCAGAGTGAATTTCGCTCCGACGGGCCCAACGTCGTGGTGGCGCCCGCGAACTCCGGCGTGGCAGACGGCTCCGCCGTCAGTCCGGCGGGATTGATTGACTCCGGCACTGTCGAACGCGTCCAGGCTCACCTCCGAACGAACTCAACATCGCCCGACAAGGCCAGCCCTGTGGTGGCGGTGCCGGTGCTCTACGCCGTGGTTTTGGCGGGTTCGCCAAAGGCCCCGCACGGCCCGCTCACTAGCCTGGTTGCGGTGGGTGCGGAGCTGGCGGCGCTCTACGCGCTCAATCCCGCTTGGAAACTGAGCTTGGCGCCGGATACTGCGTTCGACAATCTTGGCTCCAACCGGTGCTTGATCGGCTCTCATGCCGCAGCGCGTCTCGAGTTGACAGCCGGAGATACGCTCGAACTTGAGGCGGCTGCCGGCGGGTCCGCCCCGGCGGGCAGCAGCACAGCGGCCGGGACGCGAGCTTTCACCGTTGCCGGCCTGGTCTCGAGTGGCGGGTCCGAGGATGACCAGGTGTTCCTGCCGCTCGATCCTTTGCAGGAGGTCACGGGATTAGGCGGCAAAGTCAGCCTTGTGGAGATGCGGCTTCCTGGCACGGCGAGCGAGGTCGAGAGCGCAATCGGCGGTCTCAGGCGTGGGGTTCCCTCTGTGGAGGTACGCCCGGTGCGCGAGATCGTCCAAACCGAAGGCAAGGTTTTGAGCACCATCCAGTCATTACTGTGGGCGCTGGCTGCGCTGATCCTCGGTGTGGTGGTGCTGTGCGTCATGGCGACGGTCACTACCATCATGCTTCACCGCCGCAAGGAAGTGGCCGTGATGAAGGCCCTCGGCGCCTCGGACCGCGCCGTGGCCGTTCTCTTCCTCGCTGAGATTGTAGCGCTTGGGATTGCCGGCGGCCTCGTAGGATTCGCGGCCGGCGCCTTGCTGGCGCGGCGCCTTGGAGTCGATCTTTTTGGCGTGCCCCTCAGTACGGATTGGAGTGCGGTTCTGCCGGTGCTCCTGGCCGCAGTTCTCGCGGCCGCGCTGCCGGCGCTGTTGCCAGTTTCCACGATTCGCGGCATTGACCCGGCGCACGCACTCAAAGGAGAATGAAGGGCGTGGCCCTCATCGAAGTCAACGGGTTGACCAAGCGCTACGGCACAGACGTGCTGGCGCTGCACCACGTCTCGTTCACCGTCGATCGCGGCGAGTGGGTGGCGGCCATGGGCCCCTCCGGTTCCGGCAAGAGCACCCTGTTGAACATTATCGGTTGCCTCGATACGCCCAGCGAGGGCGCCGTCCGCGTGGACGGGCAATCCCTCACCAACCTCACGTCTGCTGAGCGCGCCCGCTTTCGGGCCGAGCGCATCGGCTTCGTCTTCCAGCAGTACCACCTGGTGCCTTATCTAACGGCCGTTGAGAACGTAATGCTGGCGCAGTACTTTCATAGCCTCGCGGACGAAGCGGAGGCCGCGGACGCCTTGCGCCGCGTGGGCCTCGGCGACCGGCTCAGCCACCTGCCTGCCCAGCTTTCAGGGGGAGAGCAGCAGCGGGTGTGCATCGCGCGGGCGCTCATCAATCAGCCGGACCTCGTTCTGGCCGACGAGCCCACTGGCAACCTGGACGCCGTCAACGAGGCTATTGTACTTAGCCTGTTCGCGGACCTTCACCGCGAGGGGCGGACGATCTTGATGGTGACTCATGACCAGGAAGTGGCCCGCATGGCGGACCGGCGCATCGAGCTTCACCACGGCCGCCTAACGGAGCCCGACATTTTCGTGCACCAGGATCAGGACCTCTTTGACCAGCTCCTCAAGTCCGTTTGGAAGGCTCGCGCAGAGGGCGGAGAAGTGCGGTCTGAAGCCCTTCCCGAGTTCGTCTATAACCGGGCCACCTTCAACCTGCTGGCGGAGCGCGGCTGGCTTCGCTTCAACGAAGGCGCGGTGGAGCTGACTCCCCGCGGCGAAGAGCGGGCCCGGCACGCCGTGAGGCGCCATCGTCTCGCGGAGCGCTTGTTCTACGAGACGTTCGGGCTGCACGAGGATATCCTGCACGAAAACGCACTCAAAATTGACCCGGTTCTAAGCCCCGAAGTCACTCAACGGATCTGCACGTTCCTTCACCATCCCCGCACCTGCCCTCACGGCGACCCCATCCCGCGCGGCGAATGCTGCGTCGGGGCCGGTGAAGTTTAACAGGCTGCCTGCCAAGCTCAAACCGGCCGACTGCCCACAAGACACCAGGCCACCGCAGCACGTTTGTCCGCCCGCCCTTTCGGTGGTAGAAAGGTTGTGGAAGAGGAGGGCCTTATGTACTTCACACGCCGGGGATGTCTAAGCGCTATAGGCGGAGGCGCTCTGTCGATTGCGGCCGGAGGCGCGAAGGGTCTCGCCCTGGCTGCCCGCACCGAATCGAAAACTGAGCGGAGCCCGCTGGGAATGCCAGGACTCTACCGTGGGCGCGTGGTGGCCGTGCAGAATCCCGGTGTGTTGGTGTCGGGCCAATACCAGGCTGACGTGGTACAGCGCATGATGCGCCGCGGCATGCAGGAACTCACCGGTGCGGATGGCTGGGCCGATGCCTGGCGGCAGTTTGTGGAGCCGGGAGATGTCGTGGGCATCAAGGTGAATCCGGTAGGCCGGCCTTACGTCATCTCCGACGCGACGGTGGTGCGTGAAATCATCGGCGGCCTGGAAGCGGCCGGTGTGAAGCGCCGGGATATCGTGGTGTATGACCGCTACCGGAAGGAGTTTCTTGATGCGGGCTTCGACAAGTGGCTACCCGACGGCGTTCGCACGAGCTACGCTGCCGAGGAATACGACGCCGTGCAGCAGGGGATCGAGGGATATGACCCGGAGCACTATATGGATATGGCCCTCACGCTGCCCGGCTATAGCGTCGATAATCCCACGGCCCGCCACTCCTACGCCGCCCTCTTCATTACCCGCGAGGTGAGCAAGCTCATCAACCTTCCTGTGCTGAAGGACCATCAATCAGCCGGCGTCACTCTCGCCTTAAAGAACCTGTCTCACGGGCTGGTGAACAACGTCTGCCGCAGCCACTCCTCGAGCAGTCTCAACGCTTGCAACGCCTTCATTCCGGCATCGGTCTCCATTCCGGTCGTCCGCAGCAAGGCGGTGCTTCACATCCTGGATGGCGTCAAAGGCCTTTACCACGGCGGACCTTCCGCGCGGCCTCAATTCATCTGGGAACACAATACTCTCTACTTCGCCACGGACCCAGTCGCCCTCGATCATGTCGGTTGGGAGGTGATCGACGCCAAGCGGCTCTCCGTCGGGAAGAAGAAGCTGGTGGAAGACACGCCAGATCAATTCAGCACGTTCGTGCATCGCCAGCCCGAACACGTCGAAATCGCTGGTGCGCTGGGATTGGGCGAGTGGGACCGCGCCAAGATCGATCTGAGAGAGGTGAAGGTGTGAGGCTGGGAAGCTTATTCCGCTCGCATCAGCATCACCCTACGCGGTGATATTTAGAGAACGATAGCTACGCCCACACCGGAAAAGCTTCACTAAACCCTAGCCGCCGCCCGCACCAAGGCGCAGTACCAGCGCGTCCTGTGCCTTTGGCTGCGCGCCGCGGTGGGCCTAACAGTCAGAGAGATCGCACTCGCCCTAGGATGGCATCCGGGGACCGTTTGTAACCTGCAC
>DATJYK010000246.1:0-1983 GCA_035578005.1 Terriglobia bacterium | reverse complement strand
GGTGCGCCGTGAAAAGGCGGCGTCTTCCAGTGGGTGAGAGTCCCACCCGGCGAGTGCTCCAGCCGGAAGCAACCGGAGCGGCTATGGAGGTAACGAAGTAGTCGAAGCCTTTGGTGTAAAGCGTCACGACTTTGGTGACGTCGCGAGTGTGCAGGCCGTAACGCGAGTGAACGCCGAGCAAGCCTCGAAAAGGAAAATGCACAGGTCGACCCGGCGCTGCTTCCGGGGAAGACTGATACGGCTGGGGTGATCGAGCAAAGAGGAACCCAGACGCTGTGCCGGGGTAATGGCGACAGCATGTACACCAGGAAGACGCGCGCAACACGGGAAGCCCCAAGGCGTGCTGAGATGGTTGAGCAACCGGTCGCCCGCGAGGGACGGGCCGGGCGGCTTGGGGTGACGGAGAGGCCTGCAATACCGGTGAAGCCGGGTAATGCCGGTGGAGGGAAGAGGCCTCAGTTCTGGACGAACGCAACACGTAGTGAGGGACCTGGAGATTGGGCAACCTATCAACTCCGAAGAGTGTTCAGAAGCTGCAGAAGGCGTTACACGCGAAAGCGAAGGCAGAGCCTGGCTATCGCTTCTACGCGCTGTACGACAAGATCTACCGGGAGGACATCCTGGCGTATGCCTATGCGCAGTGCCGCTCGAACGCGGGTGCGCCGGGTGTGGATGGTCAGAACTTCCCGCAGGTCGAGGCGTACGGCGTGGAGCGGTGGCTGGGGGAACTGGCGCTTGCGCTCAAGGAGGAGAGTTACCGACCGGAGCCGATCAGACGAGTGTTTATCCCGAAAGCCAACGGCAAGCTCAGGCCCTTGGGCATCTCGACGCTGCGGGATCGGGTGTGCATGACGGCAGCAATGCTGGTGCTGGATCCGATCTTCGAAGCCGACCTTCCACCCGAGCAGTACGCGTACCGCGCGGGCCGGAATGCGCAGCAGGCGGTGAGCGAGGTGCAGGACACGCTGTATCACGGGCATCCGGAAGTCGTGGATGCCGACGTCGCCGACTACTTTGGGAGCATCCCGCACGCGGAAATCATGCGCTCGCTGGCGCGACGCATGGTGGACGCTCGTGTGCTGCATCTGATCAAGATGTGGCTGGAATGCGCCGTAGAGGAGACCGACGACCGAGGCCGCAAGACACGCACGACCGTGGCCAAAGATACCAAGCGTGGCATACCCCAAGGCTCACCGATCTCACCACTGCTGGCGAATCTCTACATGCGCCGGTTCGTGTTGGGATGGAAGAAGCTCGGGCTCGAGCAGCTGCTGGGCGCTCGCATCGTGACCTACGCCGATGACCTCGTGATCCTGTGTCCTCGGGGGAGGGCGGCTGAGGCCCTCACCCGCATGCGCGAGCTCATGAGGAAGCTGAGGCTGACAGTCAACGAGGAGAAGACACGAATCTGTTCGTTGCCGGAAGGGCACTTCGACTTCTTGGGTTACACGTTCGGGCGGTTGTACTCGCCGAGGACCGGATCGTCGTACATCGGCATGCGGCCCTCGAAGAGAAGCGTCCGGCGCGCGGTCGACAACGTCCGCGCGCTGACCGCCCGCAATATGACGTGGCAAGAGACCACAGACGTCGTGGCAAAACTCAATCGTGTCCTGCGTGGCTGGGCGAACTACTTCCAGGTAGGTACCGTCTCGGGCGCGTATCGGGCACTGGAGAGCTACACGGAACTGCGGTTGCGCCGATGGTTACGGTACAAGCACAACGCATGGCACAGCCGGGCGGGTCGCTTCTACGACTCGTACCTCTATGGGGAACTCGGTCTGGTGCGGCTGACTGCTCGAGGCCGTGATGTGCCGTGGGCGAAGGCGTGAGTCTGGTCCGAGAGCCGGATGCGGGAGATCTGCACGTCCGGTTCGATGAGCGGCGACTGGAAACAGACGGGCAGACACGGACTGAGGCACCGGCCCCGCCGGTCAACAGCTACTCCCCGCGTCACGCCAGCACTGCGCCAGTCGTCGACTCTAC
>DATJYK010000245.1:0-15814 GCA_035578005.1 Terriglobia bacterium | reverse complement strand
CTTTCATCCTCAACTCCAGGTCGGTTTATCCCGGCGCTTTCTTTAGGTTCGTTTTCGAACGCCAATTTGGCCCCTTTTTGACCATTATCCATATTTGAATCTGCGGGTTAGGTGTTTTGGGTTCGTTTTTTCGACTCGTTTGGCAAATAGGCCGCCGGATTGCCATTAACATACGCTGCAGCAACACGATACAAGTTTGGGTTCGTCAGCGAGCACAGGTGGTACCCCCGGAGGGGTGCTCCTTCTCGCACCCCAGGGGACTCAGGGGTGGTTGCGGGTTCCGACTTCAAACTTGCTATATTCGTTCAGATGCCGCTCCGATCAGACGTCTAGCGTGAATCGCAACTTGGCGACAGGCAACGTTGGGGCGGGCGGCGACATACAAGACGATGCCGCCGCCACCCGACGCCAGTTTGCAACAGGTGCGCGACAGTGCGCGACCCTCAAAGCTTCTAGCCTCCGTATTGCCGAACGGCTGCGGCAATGCCTGGAGCGCCGGCGGCGAGGTCTTGCGGGCTCATCACCGGCCGGAAAGAGACTTTTGCATTGAAGGCGAGAAACCAGGGCTCAGCCAACGCTGGAATCTGGGACGTGTCCTTCATATCGAACACAATGGAGCCCGATCGATTGCCGCTGTCATCGGCGAAAAAATACGCTGCTTCCGGTTTGAGATCGGCCAGAATCCGCTCTACCGTGGTACCCAGGGTTCCTGCCTTCGCGGCGGCATTTCCGGCTTCGACGGGAATCGACACTCTTAACAACATCCGCATATGGGGGTTCCTCTCTTGGATAAGATTTTCGCTCTGAATTGAAACTCGAAGCGGCGGCCAAGATACACCGGGCCGCCACTCACCGCAATCCTCAACATGGGCAATATCTGGCCAGTCCTCAATCGCAGATCACCAAGCGTTATAAGCCGCAATCGGTGCAGGCTGATCGCCAGTATCAAGTATAAATGGAGAATGGTTTACATCCGGCACACTCTGAGTCACGCTGATTACGACCAGAAGGAGCGGCAAAAAGGATGATAGCCGTACTTGAAAAGTACGCGCTCGAAGCGAGCTCGCCGACGCCGATCACATCTGCGCGCCAACATGAGGAATACCTGTCGGTCTTGGACAAGCTGGCCAGCAAAGATAATCCAACGACTGAAGAGGAGAAGTACGCCGAGGTCTTAATGACTTTGATCGAAGCGTACGAAGAACAGCATCATTCCATTCCTGACGCCTCCCCGGTGGAAGTCCTTCGCACGTTGATGGATGCCAATGATCTAGGGCAAAAGGATCTGGTCCCAATCTTTGGCGCTGAGAGCATCGTATCCGAAGTCTTGCACCAGAAACGTGACCTCAACAAGACCCACATCGAGAGATTGAGCAAACGATTCCACGTTTCTCCCACAGTCTTTTTCTAAAGTCGCAGCACTTCCATTCGGGCGGTGGCAACGATCTGCAGTACAATGGGGTCGCCACCCGCGAGTGACAGAGCACTGCAAGGAGAGACCTGATGGAATCGAAGAAAAGCCCCACCCCAAAACAGCCGGCCCACTCAACGAAAGCGAGCCGGAGAAAATTTCTAGCGGCAGGCGCCGCGGCGGCTGCGTTGGGCACGGTGCAGACAACGGTGCAGACTGCGGCGGGGCAAACTCCCGCCCCCGAAACGAAATCGTTGAAGGACTTGGTCGCCTATGGCGAGCGCTCGCAATACGTGAACTCGGTTCGCGTGGCCGTGGACGAGAGACCTTCTCCGGACGAATTTGGATTGACGTTTCACGTGCTGACTCCGCTGCAGGATTCGGTGGGAATCATCACGCCGTCGTCGCTGCACTTTATCGGGACGCACCGCGGCTCGATTGTGCCGAATATCGATCCGAAGCAGCACCGGCTGTTGATCCACGGCATGGTGGATCGGCCGCTGGAATTCAGCATAGATGACCTCAGGCACTTTCCTGCGGTGTCGCGTGTTCATTTCATCGAGTGCCTGGGAAATCATTCGAAGGCGAGAGATAAAACGGTACAGGAGACGCACGGCTTGACGAGTTGCAGCGAATGGACCGGCGTGCTGCTTTCAACGTTGCTGAAGGAGTGCGGCGTGCAGAAGGGCGCGTCGTGGGTGGTGTCGGAAGGCGCCGAAGAAGTGAAGGGCGCCGGCAGCATTCGGTTGGCGAAGGCCATGGACGATTGCATCGCCGCCTACGGGCAAAACGGCGAAGCGGTGCGCCCGCAGCAAGGTTTTCCGCTGCGCCTGGTCGTGCCGGGATTCGAAGGAATCTACAACACCAAATGGCTGCGGCGGATCAAGGTGGTGGACCGCTACTACATGACGTACAACGACTACGGACATATCTCGAAGGATGAAGAAGTGGCCGCCTTAACGTTCCAGTGGGGGCCGAAGTCGGTGATCACATTTCCGTCGGGAGGGCAGCAGCTTCCCGGGCCGGGAGTTTATCAACTGACGGGCTTGGCGTGGTCGGGTGGGGGCGTGGTGCGGCGCGTGGAAGTTTCGACGGATGGCGGCGAGACGTGGAAAGACGCCGAGATTCGAGGAGCCGTGCATCCGAAAGCGCACACGCGATTTGGAATGGATTGGAAGTGGGACGGAGGCGAATGCGTGTTGCAGTCGCGTTGCACCGATGAGCTCGGACAGGTGCAACCTTCGCGGGCGGAACTGGCTGCGTTTTTCAAGGTGCCGCCGGATTACTACAAGACGCACGGCGTGCAGGGAACGGACAATACGATCCAGCCCTGGCGAGTGGCGAGCGATGGGAGCGTACACAATGCGATTTAGCAGTTGGCTGAAAAACCCGTCCAGCCTGTCATTCCCAGGAGCCGAAGGCGACGAGGAATCTCGTATTTCCTTTATTCTCAGAGCGAGATTTCTCGCTGACGCTCGAAATGACAGGTTCCCCAATATTTTTCCGCAACATGTTAGGGTTGCGCTGACCGCGATGATTTTGTGCGTGTGCTGCTGCGGCGTTGCGTTGGCGCAATCGCCCACCTACGGCGTGGGCAAAACGCCGACGCCGCAAGAGATTCGAGCGGAGGACATTACGATTAATCCGGACGGGAAGAACCTTCCACCAGGCAAGGGAACAGCGAAGGAAGGCGCGGCGATTTTCGCCCAGAAATGCGTGGCGTGCCATGGGGAGAACGGATATGGCGGGTTGGCGCCGATCTTGATCAAGCCCGAACCGTCTGTGAAGATTTCCACGCCGTGTCTTGCGCCCTGCATCGGGCCGGGAAGTGTGATGGCGTTGCATGCGCCGTACGCCACGGTGATCTGGGACTATATCAATCGCGGCATGCCGTTCGGGCAGGAAGGTTCGCTGAAGCTGGACGAGGTCTACGCGCTAACGGCGTTTCTGCTTTACAAGAATGGCGTTATTAAGGACGACGAAGTCCTCGATCAGACAACGTTGCCCGAGGTGAAAATGCCGAATCGGGATGGATACGCCATACCGGATTGGAAGCCCGGGATGCCACGACCCTTTCCGAATAAGCATTAGGGCTGAATCACAAGCCAATAGGGGAAGCGGCGCAATTCACGGACCGCAGGCAGGTCGCCGGGCGCAGCCGGGCGCACCGCCAAGCCTGAAGGCGTGACAGCCAACGCCCCTCCCATTCAAGGTATCGACGGGAACTTTTACGGCACGGTCAGCGATGGATACAACAACGTTTTTGGCACGTTCTATCTCTCTTCCAACACACGAACGGGACCCTCTACGGAGACACGGACGGGGGTGGCACCGGGAACATGGGGTGCATCACCTGCGGCGTTCTGTACAGTCTGAATATGGCGCTGGACCCGTTCGTAAGCTTCCTACCTCCGCAGTCCGTTGGAAAGGTCGGGAAGACCATTGAATTCCTCGGCCAAGGCTTCACTGGGACCACCAAGGTGTCTTTCAGCGGAACCGCCGCGAACTTCACCGTAGTTTCTGATGCGTACCTGACCGCCGCCGTGCCGAATGGAGCGAAGACAGGTTTCGTCACCGTGACGGCTCCGGGCCGAAAGCTGGTGAGTAGCCGGATATTCCGCGTTACGCCGCAAATTATAGCCTTCGATCCGCCGAGCGGCCCAATCGGGACGCCGGTGACGATCACGGGGATCAGCCTGGCCCAGACCAAGACGGTGGCATTCGGCGGCGTGAAGGCGACCGCGGTCACGGTAGACTCGGACACCGAGGTTAGCGTCACCGTTCCTAGTGGCGCGAAGACGGGCAGGATTCAGGTGACCACTTCCGGAGGAAGCGCGATCAGCTCGTCCAACTTTATCGTGACGCCGTGAACGGCTCCTCAAGAATCATCGAAAATTGGAGGTGGTTCTTAGCTTTTGCCCCGCGAGCGGCGCATTCCGCCGCGCCGCTCGCGGGCAAAGCACCGGGGTTGTGGGGAGCGCCTGTTACGGCACCGTTGAAACCGTGCCCTTCTCATCAGCGTTGGTTAGCCTCGGGGTTAGCATCGCGCGTTCGCCACAACTGGCCAGCCCTTACTGGGCGCCACCTTGGAACGGCATCGTCAGCCAAGGCGCGAAGAGCACTCCTGATCCTCCAACGCTTGCGCAAGCCGCTGCGGCGCCAGGACCGGCCGCGCAGTTCCACCAGTTTTCGATGGCGTCGCCGGTACCGGCCCCGAGGTTATCCACGCCGATAGTGTTATCGAGGAAGTTGTTCAAGTGAATGTTGACCTGCGCAGGAGTGTTCAGCACGATCTGGTCAGCCTCGTCCTTGATCATGTTTTGCGCGACGATCGTGCCCGTGATGGGCGAGAAGCCGAAACCGCTATTGACATTAATTCCTGTCGTGCCAGGGGTTGCGGTGTCGCCGCTGTCGGCGCCATTGCCGGAGATTTGGTTACCAACAATCATGTTGTCCGCAAAAGTGTCGCCGGGAGCATGGCTGTGGAATGCCACGCCGGGGATGCCATTGTTTCGGAGTTGGTTGTTAATGACGACGTTACCAGAAACGAACCCCGGCCCGCTGCCGTCGGAGAAAAGGCCAACTCCTGCACCCTCTCCCTGAAAGCCGTTATGGACGGACTGGTTGTTGGCGATCGTATTGTGGTCGACACCAGCATGCGCCGTGCCGGGCTGATTCGGGTACAACGTGTGTGAGGCTAATGTGATTCCGCAGTCGAGCGCGTTGTTCATCACCAAGTTGCCACTGATGAGATTGTCGTGAGTCTCGGCCGTGTCATCGCTCAGCAGAATTCCGCCGGAATTGCTCTGAATTACATTGTTCGCGACGATCGAGTGGTCGGCCCCCGAAAGATGAACTCCCTCACCGCAGTCGAAATCCTCGCCGGTCTCAAACGCCGGTTGTCCAGGGCACGATGGACCGGAAGGATCGAGACTCTTGTCGTTGAACAGCACCTGGTTATTTGAGATCGTGACATCCGAGGCGTTGGTCACTAGAATCCCTTCGAAGTCGGCGTTTTGCACCGTGAAGCCGGTAACCACCACGCCGCTAAGGCCGGGGTTGTCGAGGCCGTCGATGTAAATTCCGTTCGAAAGGCCGTTGGCGTTGATCGCCGTCGTGCTTCGATTAGCGCCGACGAGCGAGAGCGGCTTTCCGATTACGACGTCCTCTTTGTACTTCCCCGCAGCTACGTTAATCGTATCGTTGGCAGATGCTGCAGCAACCGCGGCTCCGATGGTGGAGTAGCAGCCCATCGTGCCTCCGGGATTCACGCACAGCGTTGCAGCCAGTGCCGGCCCAGCGATCAGTAGTACCGAGAGGCCACACAACAAAGCGAATGGCAAGAGATTCCTGTTCATGTTCACTTTCCTCCATTATCGTCTGAGATGATTATGCGGGGCCTACAATATCACTGAACTCCAAGTCTGTGAATATGTTGCGCAGCTAATAACCGCCTGAATGCTGCCTCAAGATGACTCTGCTGCGTGTCTGTCTTGCGCCGTCCTAAGCTATCCCGGTCCCGCCGCTAGGAGGGCTGCTACTGTTCGTGAGATCAAAGAGAAGCCGCAGGCGTCGAAAGCCCAAAGTTGCGTTACAACTGCTTGCGCGCCGGAGCGTCAGAATTCCAGCCGGGCCTGAAACGCGATCATGCGGGGTGAGCTGTCGCCTCCCAAACCGACTCCGAGCAGGCCGGTGGGCGGAGATGTGGTGTAGGTGAGTGCGCCGAATCCCGTTTGCGTGGAGGGATTGCCCGGAATGCCGGCAATCACATTTGAGGGCAGAGCAAAATTGGGGTGATTGAACAGGTTGAAGAACTGAGCGTCCACGCGCAGCTTCACCCGTTCGCCGAGCGGAAACCACTTGGTCAAGTAGAAGTCGCTCCAGAAGAAGGCCGGCCCACGCAGGTCGTTCCTTCCAAGGTTGCCGAACTGGCAATTCGCCGGGCTGTCGCCGCCGGTGCAAGCTCCGGAGCTCGGATCGACAGCCGACATGACGGCATTGGGATTCAGCCATTGCAGCGTTCCCGCTGGTGTTACGCCCGGAACTGCGCTGTGTTCGTAAACCGGGACACCAGGCATGAGGCTTGCGAACCGCGGACCGCTGCCGTTGACGATGCCGTTCCCGGCTGCCGAATAGGGCGCGCTCAACACTGAAAACGGAACGCCGCTGTGCGCAAAGGCAGTGCCCGAAATCTCCCAGCCGTTGAGCGCGTAACCCAACCTCTGACTCTTCACTTTGAGCGGGAGTTGATAGACATAATTGCCGGTGATGTTGTGCCGGATGTCGTAGTCACACGGACCACGATCGCGGGCGAGATCGCCTGGAAGGGGAGAAAGAATGGCGCCGGCCGAAAATTGGAGGAACCCGCCGTTGGAAACGGTGTCAAGGCAGTGGCTCCAGGTGTAATTCAGCCGGGCCTGCAGGCCGTGGCTGAGGCGCTTTTCGGCGGTCAGTTGAAGTCCGTGGTAGCTGCTGTTCGCCCCCGTGCTCAGTTGGGTCACGGCGCCGAACCGTGGGTCGAGGGGCCGCCCGTAAGGAAAGGGCGCAAAGCAGCCTGGACAAACGGTTTGATAACCATTCACTTGGGTCGTATAGGGCTGGTTGACGGCACGCGTGCCCACATACTGCGCTTGCAGGCTCGCATTCGACCCGAGCAGGCGCTCCACGCCCAAGCTCCATTCCATAAAATACGGCGCTCGCAACGTACCTTCGGGCACAGCCGTCATCGACACTGGAGGAAGACAAGCGTTCTCATTCGCAAGTGGCGACGCGCAGGAGAGTTCACCGTGGGCGAATCCGGAAAGGAAGTTCTGATTGGCGGCCGCCGTGGCGTCCACGGCGCTATTCGGCACGCCTGGAGCCAACGACAGTCCTCCGACGGTGCCAAGTAAGCCGCCCTGGAATGTGTTCACATAGGGCGGATTGGCGCCGATCAGATCGGCAACGCTTCCCGGCAGCAGGTCGCTAAAGAGGCCAAACCCAGTCCGGAGGACTGTTCCTGGTCTCACCTGCCAGGCGATGGCTGTCCTTGGTTGAACGATGGCCAACGGCACGGACTGAAACAGGTTTCCAACGTGCGTCTGGATCAGCTCGCCGAGAGGCTGATTGACGTTGTGCGAAACCGAGTCGAAGGAGCCCGGCAGGCGCGCCACCGCGTTATGCGGGTTCAGCGGGTTTGAATTGTGCGTGGCGCGCACACCGAAAGTCCAGGTGAGCTTTGGAGTGATCCTCCAGGTGTCCTGGGCGTAAAGATCGAGGTTGAGAAATCGGAAGGGCTGCGAGTCCGCGAGCGGAAAGCTGGTGGTGGCTGTGGAAGCCACACCGTAAATGAACTGCGGCAGATCAGTATAAGTGACGGTCGGAACCGTGCCTTCACCAAAGTCGTAATCGTTCAGCCGGAAGATGCGTGTATTGGTGCCGAACCTGAACTCATGGGCGCCGGTGCTCCAGGCAAGATTATCGTTCAGGAAGAATCGGCTGGCGCGTCGCCCCTGAATCCAGGTGTTATCCAGTCCGCCGAGGGTAGTGTACGGCGCGCTGGCTCCGATGCCTTGCAAGACGATGGGAAATGCGGAGAGCGTCGCTTGCAGGTTCACGGGCCCGAACAGGCTCTCGTACCACGAGAACGCAGGATTGAAGTAGTTGACGAGATGGGGCGAGAAGACGTGCGTATAACCGGCCGCCAGCGAATAAAGAGGTTGCGGCGAGATCGCGTTGAAGAGGGGATTGATAGGGTCCGTATAGGCGGCCTGCAGCCCGCTATCGTACTGAAAGCGATACCAGGCCATATTGGTCTCGCTCAGATTGTGGTCGATACGGACGGTCTGCACCTGTTCGTGATCGTCGCTGGAGTGCGAGATGCTTTGACGGTTCGCGCATCCGTTGCCGTTTGGAGGACTGCCCGCCGCGGCTGCACCGTCGTTCTCGAAGGGGCATCCAAGCACTGCAAGCGGCGTTCCCGCCGTGGTCTGGTACAGTGAAAACAGGTTGTGGTAGAAGGGCACCAGTTGCGGCTGCGCGGGATACTGCGCGCCCGTGAGCACGTCCCGGCCACCAATGGGAAGTTGCTGCAGCACGTAGCTTCCGAGAGCAGGCGTCGGCACGGTGGTGGCGGTGACGATGGGCAGCGCGATCCGCACCCATTCGGAGTCAACAAAGAAAAAGAGCTTGTTGTGAATCAGCGGCCCGCCCAGACTGCCTCCGAAGTGATTCACCGTCGAACGCGGTTTGTGATTGCCCGCCGTTGCGTTGGTGAAGAAATTCGCGGCGTTAAGCCTCGATCCGTTCCACAGCTCGTAGAGATTCCCATGGAACCGGTTGGTTCCTGACTTGGTGACGTAGTTCACTTGAGAGGCGCCATAGCGGCCCTGGTCCACCGCGTAAGACAAAGTGTTCACCGTCACCTCAGCCACCGAATTGAGGCCCAGAACCAGATTGGTGGAGAGGCCGCTGTTCAAATTGGTCAACGGGTCGTTGGTTTCGAGGCCGTCCACGATGTAGCCGTTCGAAAGCGCCGGCAAGCCATTGAACTCGACGTTGCCATAGCCGTTGCTCGAGCCGACGAAATCGTTGCCGCCGCCGGCCGTGTTGATGAGAGCACCCGCCGCGAATTGAAGCGGGTAAGTAAGATCGCCGCCGGGGTTGGGGAGGCTCTCGAGCGCGGGAGCGCTCATCACGGTTGAAGTATTCGGGTTTTCAGTGTCAATGAGCGGCGCGCCCTCGACAACAGTAATCGCCTGCCGCGCGGCTTGGACTTTCAAAGCGAACTTCACGGTTTCGGTGCGGCCGAGGGTGGCGGGCACCGCTTCCACCTGCTGCGGCGCGAAGCCCTGGGCCGCGGCCCGAACCGAATAAGTTCCGGGACTCAACTGGGGAAAAAGAAACCGGCCGGCGGCATCCGTTCGCGTAGCGCGCCTCAGCCCGTTCGCTGCGTTCAAAAGGCTGATCTCCGCTGCCGGGATGGCGGCCCCGCTCGGATCGGTGACTTCGCCGGTGATGGCGCTCGTGGTCTCGCCTTGTGGCTTGGCAGGTGTAGGGAACAACAACAAGAGGACAAGCACTACCATGGCTGAGAGTCCGTTAGATTTAGGCATGACTAAAATAGTTTAGACTGACATTGGACCGACAGGCAAGGACTAAGCGCTCCCCTGCGCTGGCCGTTCTGGCTGAGCCAGCGGACGCTTCTGGCAAGTGTCTTTTGATTCGGTTAAGCTAAACCTGAGCGGCAGCTAAAATGCGAATATTGGTCAATACCGAGTCTGTGGACGATTACCTCAAGGCCATCCTCCGGCTAAGTGGACCTGAGGAAAGCCGCGTCACCAGCAACGCCCTGGCGCAGCATTTGGGTGTTCGCGCGGCTTCGGTAACCGGCATGGTGAAGAAGCTGGCCGCGCACCGTCCCGCGCTGGTGCGATACGAACGGCATCACGGTGTGCGCCTGACACGGGCGGGAAGGATGCGCGCACTTGAGGTACTCCGCCACCATCGTTTACTGGAGCGGTTTTTGCACGACTATCTGGACTACAACTGGGACGAGGTCCACGAGGAAGCCGAGCGGCTGGAGCACTTTATTTCGGAAAGGCTGGAAGATCGCATCGCGGCCAAGCTCAGTGACCCTGAAACCGATCCGCACGGCCACCCGATTCCGGAAAGAAACGGCGCCGTGCCCAAGCGGGAGGAAACACCGCTTTCTCGCTGGGCCTGCGGCGTGCGGGCGCTGGTCAAGCAGCGTGTCTGACCGCGAAGCTTCGCGGCTCCGCGAGCTGCAACGGCTGGGGCTGAGGCCGGGCGTCTCGATCGTTGTTGAGGCCGGTATTCGGCATACATCCCTCATGGTGCGGGTCGGTGGACGCTCGGATACGGTTCGGTTGAGCCAGGAGCTGGCCGGCGAGATTTTCGTTGTTCCCGATGGCGCGGGTCCCGACGACATTGATTTGTATGTCGTCGCCATGCGGCTCACTTTCCGAATGCGTGCGACAGTTTCTGCTGGATGTCGGGCCAAAATTCAGCGGCTACGTTGAAGAGCGCGGTATTACCCAGGTCCAGCGCCATGCGGCTCAAAGTGAGGCTAAAACCGCGGTCCTGGACGGGGTAATAGAGATTCGATGCCGCAGCCCCGACGACCGTCCCGCAAAGCGCGGAGGTGAAGAAGACCGTGCGGCCCGAGTCAGCGTGAGTAACAAAGACACGGGAGAAGGCGTAGCCCACCCGCTTGCCGAAAGACCCTTGTCCCAGGCGGAAGTACCGGGGATCCTGGTGCATCACGACGGGAAAGAGAAAGTCGCCGAAGAAACTGGAAATGGTGGCGTCGGCTTCTGTGGCGGCAAAACACTTTAGATAGTCCACCTCTTCTTTTCCGTAGCCGCAGAAGCCGTCTTTGGAGGAATACTCCAGCGTTGCCGACTCAAACGCGTAGAGGCCAAGACCACGCGGGTCGTAAGTCCCCGGCAGCCATTGATGGAATTTTTCCCTCGGTGTCAGAGGCTTGAATGTCTTCTGGTAAGTTACATTGAAGGCGGGTACCACCAGGAAAATGTGTTTCGGAGAACCCTCAGTGGCCGATGACTTCTTTTCTTGCTGTTTTGCCTCAGAATTCTGCTGATCCCACGCCCAGAGACTCCCAGCCTCAAGTTCCGGGGGGCGGAGCGCGTCATCTTCCTTGACGGAGAGGAATGCGGCCGCGGTTCGATCGGAATGCAAAAACGACGCGCAACAGAGTGGGACGTCTGCTTGGCCAGAAGCGAAGGGAGAGGTCCAGCTGCAAGACGTGGGCGCGTTCCGGTCGCTGCCGGAGCCTGCGTAACGGATGCCAGTCAGAGTACCGAACCCGAGCACCCTCCTCTGCAGGCCGACAGAGCAGGCGGCGCTGCAGCGTAGTAATGCTGGGTTACAAAGCTGGCCACTACGCTCTTCCGGGCAGGCGATTGAATTTGGCACCGCCTGCTGGCCGAAGAGCCAGGCCGTCAACAGCCCGCCGATCGCGACGAGCCGCAGAATGTATTCCCCAAGCGAACGCATCTCTCGTAGGTCCCCGCTGCCGCTCTAACCGAACAGGCTGCGCGTGAACAAGCATTAGACGGGCAGGGCTGACCGGAGGCATCTAAAACCTCGCCCCCCTACCGGTGAGCGCGCCTCGGAAGACGCACGCTTCATGCGTCACCTCGCCCCCCACCACTCTAGCAGGTTTCAACAAGCCTTTTTGCGGGGTATCGACGACATCAACGGCAATATCGTCCCCGCCCGCGCCGTTGGTCCGGAGAAGGGTAAGGATCATTTCAACGGCGCGCTCACCTGACGCTGCTCTAACACTTGTTGCCGTGACAATCGCTCGGGTGAAGTGAAGAACGGTGCCAGGGCCAGCGCCAGTAGCGAGACCAATCCCAGAATTCCCACGGCCACACGGAGCCCGGAGCCTTGGCGGGGGCGCCCCTGCACCATACATACAATCCATTGCCAATGAAGCAGCAGATGCAGAGACAAGGCCCCTAGCAGCGCCAGGGCCAACCAGAGGTGGATGTCGCCCCATTCGTGACGCGTGAATCCCCATAACAACAGGATGGTCCTGTGCAAGCTGCCGGGGCCCAGTCCTTCGGTTTCCAAACGTCCGCTGCCGGGCGGCAATACATACTTCAAAATGAACCCCGTGGCGATCAGGAAAACGGCACACACGAACGCCAGGGTGTCGACAATCAGATTCAGCTTTGGACGATTGATTTTCATGTTCGTTCTCCTCCTTCCACGAGGTTGCAGGCTTTGTAACAGCGCGCGTTGAACAAGGCCCATTTTTTCAACGCGGTCCGCACGGTCCTGGCCCCATGCCCATTCCCATGCCTTGTCCCATCCCCTGGCCTCTACCCATTCCCATGCCCATACCCATCCCCTGTCCAAGCTGGCCGAGCTTCTGCCACTGCTCGGCGGTCAACACGCTGCGAAATGCGAACAGCATGCGGCTGTTGACCTTCTCCACGTCAGCCCGCGCCTCCGCCACCTTGTCGATTTGGGAAAACACCTGGGCATCATCAGGGTGTTCGGCGGCGATGAGGGGTTGCAATCGCGCTTCTTCCTGGCTGAGAACCGTGTGCAGTTTTACGAGCTGGGAACGGTACTCCTGGAAGACTTGTTCCACCTGCCGCCCTTGCGCGTCAGTGAGGGCGAGTTGTTTGACCACGTCAGAGTTTCGCCACCAGGCTCCCATGGGACGGCCTGCCGGCGGTCCCCGCCGCGGTCCCATTCCGCCCATCTGCGGCCCGGCCTGGGAGGGGACCGGCGCAGCCGCCGGATCTGATCCCTGAACCGGACCTGACTGGGAAACTGCCGGGCTACACAGTGCCATTGCGATTAGGAGTAGTGCGGCTTTCTTGGCCATGACCATCACCTCCCTTAGGTTTTCGCGTTTTCGGGGCGCCCTTCTCCGGGGCAGGAGGCGGCGTCTCCTCCGCTCCCTGAAGTAGCAACTCTCCCGGCGCTAAGGCGCTCGGCACCGTCTGGCCAACGTCCGTCTGAATCTGCATCAGGATCTCGTCTTCGCCTACAGTGCCGGTCGGGGTATGTGGGGTGTGCCGATAATCGACTCTGAGCAACAGCACTACTACGGCCACTATCGCCGCCAGCGCTCCGGCATAGGCCCATCGCTGTGCCATGAATCTCGCCCCCAAGCTGCGTCCGGCTGGCGCTTGCGCCGGTTCCCTCCACGTCAGCCTCCGGGCCTCAGCGGCGGCCTGGATCGAGTCGCGAAATCCGCCGAGCGCCTGCTTCAAGTCCTCGGCCTCGCGCTGGCACGCCTCGCAGGTCTCCAGGTGCTGGCTGGCTGCGGTCTCAGCCTCGCCGAGGATCCATTGGTTCAATTGCTCGTCGCTCAAATGTTTGTTCATAACGATCCCTGCCATTCCTTCATCCGCTTTCGCACTCCGCTGAGGGCGCGAAACAGATGAATCTTTACCGTGCCCAGCTTCAAGTTCGTGGCCGCAGCGATTTCCTCGAGGCTCATTTCCTCCACAAAGCGAAGCACGAACACAGCACGCTGTTGCGGTGAGAGCTTCTCAGCCGCAGACCAGACGGCGGCCACTTTCTCCTTGGCCAGCAGGTCTTGCTCCGGCGTGACGCCGCCCGACGGTAGCCTGCCTGCGACTTCGCTCACGTCGCTGCCGCTCGAGAAGAGCCGGCGCCAGAAATCCAGCCTCCGGTTCCGGTGATAGTCATGAGCGAGATTGATGGCAATGCGAATCAGCCAGGTGCTGAGGCTGGCCTCGCCCCGATAGGTGGACCTGGCTTCGTACGCCTTCAAGAAGCACTCCTGCGTCAGGGTTTGGGCGGCGTCCTCATCCCGCACCATGCCGAGGAGTATCCGATAGATCCGCTGCTGATACCGCTCAACCACCGAGTCAAAGTTCTGCAACAACTGAAGACTCGCGGCGCTGTGATCGTTATCAGCGAACGCGCCTTCGACGAGTTGCAACATGCTCGTCATTTTAGTACCGGACCCGGGGATTGATCCTGCCAAACTACTCGTCCAGCGGCGCCGCGACTCAGGGCGGAGATCGGCGCCGCCTCGCTCCTTGCTCGCCGGTGTCTCCGCCCGAGCCCGGCGGTTCAAACTACCTGGTCTTGGGTTGGCTGCTGCCGGACGCACTGCCCGGTTGAGTTCCGCTCACCGCAGGATTGCCCGCGGCAACGTTGTTCGGGTTAAACGGGCAGAATGGACCCGTTCCCGGAGCATACGGTGCGTTGCGGCGCATGCCCACGCCAGGGACAAAGGCCGGTGCGCTTTGGCTGGTTCCGGCGGCCGCCCCAGTGGCACCTAAAGCAGCCTGCCGGTACGGGCAGAACGGGCAGTATGGACCGGCCATCCCCGCACCTCTCCGCATCGCCATACCCCTGCCGAAGCCCATGGCGGGCGCGCCCGTCGTGGCGCCCAGAGCAGCCTGCCGGTACGGGCAGTAGAATCCAATACCGGGAGCCCATCCTGGGCCAGCGCTCTGCACCGCGGGCCCCTGTTTGGGACCCGCACCGGCCGGAGGCCCTTGTCCGAATCCGTTCGGTGTCAAGCCAAGACCGATAACCACTGCCAAGGCGAGAAGTCCAAGTTCTTTTTTCATGGTAGTCGCTCCTTCCAGTTCTTTCAGTCGGGCGGTTCGCCTTCTCTTCCGCCCTCAACCTAGCGGACGGATTCCTGCAAGGAAGGTTTACACGCTCGTGACATTACTTCCGCGTCCTTTACTCGACGAGAAAGCGCCTCCGCGTAGTTTTCCTCCGTCTCGTACAGCTCGGGGGACGTTTTCAGGCCTGCATACGGAGGCGACGCCGGTTCGTCGGACTTAGCCCACTTAGAGTGGACGGTGGAAAGCCCGCCAGACGCCAAAAGTAAAAGCGCGATTTTCAGCCATTGTTCCATCATTATGGCGTTCATGATTCAAGGCTCCTTTCGGAAGGATGTCCAAGTTCCTTTTTCACGGTGGTTGCTCCTTCCAGTTCCTTCAGTCGGGCGGTTTGCCTTCTTTTCCGCTCTCAACCCAGCAGACGGATTCCTGCAAAAGAAGGTTTACACGCACGTAAGACCCGATCAGTTTCACGTAGGGGCGGCCCTGGTGGCCGCCCAATGCTTATGCGCTTCATCCTCACGAGAGCAAGCGTTATGGCAGGCTTCTCGAGAACATCACCTCGTGCCGGATTGGCTGGAAAAGTCTTGGAGAAGCGCCAAAGATTCCGGCCTTGATAACCCTTCGGCGGAAGAGATCGAAGCTGAGATTGCGTCGGCGCGGAGGTCTCGGCGCGAATTCGGGTCTCAACCGGGCTCATGATCCGGGTCGTTCTCGACATAAACATCATGGTCTCTGTAAAGCAAGCACTGAGCCCGGTAATTAGCCCTTCCGCCAGGAACAGAGTAATTCCCGCTCCCTCCCGACGCTCGGGGTACCCGGCATCCGGCGCCTGCCGCCTGGTTCGGGCGGTGGGACCGGCGCCTGAAAAATGAAAAATATTACGATCAAAGCCACTAGACGTCTGATCGGAGCTGCATCTGAACAAATATGGCAAGTTTTTGAAGTCGCAGCCCGCAACAACCCCCGGCCCTCTGGGGTGCGAGAAGGAGCACCCCTCCGGGGGTACCACCGATGCGCGCTGACGAACCCAAACTTGTATCGTGTTGCTGCAGCGTAGGTTAATGGCAATGAGGCGGCCTATTTGCCAAACGAGTCCAAAAGACGAACCCAAAGCACTAACCCGCAGATTCAAAGATGGATAAGAGTCAAAAAGGGGCTAAATTGCCGTTCAAAAACGAACCCAAACGAACCTAAGTTTCGGGGGAAGAAGGGTGCAAAATCAGAAAACGAACCCAAGAAACGAATCCGAGCTTCGCCGGGTGGTTGGGCGCGGGGCTCGTCGGTTTGAGGTCGAAGACCTCGCTAG
>DATJYK010000244.1:0-25750 GCA_035578005.1 Terriglobia bacterium | reverse complement strand
GCGCCCTGCCCGTTCGGCGCAACGCTACGATTAGCAAGCATTGTCGGACTGTCCCTGATGTCGTCCAATTTTTACGAGCAGGGGGTAGTACAATGTGAATGGTCTTCGGATTGCGATTTGACCCAAGAGAATCGACGATGATGAAGGTTCTGAGCGTTACGCGACGGCGTTCCGTGGGAGGCGTAGCCACTCCTGCGAGATTTCCACTTCAGCGTTCCCGCGGCTCCTTTTGCTAGCGTTTGCGCTGGCCATAAGTTGCTGGTATGGGGGTCCAGGACTTGCGGTGTTAGCGGTCGTCTCTCCAACCAGCGCCTACCGGCACTTCGTGCAGCCGATCCGCCGCACCGGCACACGAGCGGAAATGGTGCAGCATCCACGGCAGCATCGGCTCGCAGTTATTCTTGCCGCAGGTCTGCTGACCAGTCTCTTGATAGCTCCCGTCCGCGCACAATCCTATCCGACGCAGTACATCACCACAGTCTGGCAAACGGAGCAAGGTCTACCGCAAAACTCGGTGAATGCGATCTTGCAGGATCATCGCGGCTATCTCTGGATAGGCACATTCGGGGGGCTCGCGCGCTTTGATGGCGAGCGCTTCCGGGTTTTCGACTCGGGGGATACTCCGGGTTTCGGCAGTAATCAGATCCTCTCTCTGTACGAAAGTCGTTCCGGAGCATTGTGGATCGGTACTGAGGACGGCCTCATCCGGCTGGAAAACGGTGTTGCCACCACCTACACCGAGCGCGACGGCTTGCCGAGCAGGTTCATCGAATCCATCCGCGGAGATGCCGAAGGGAACGTGTGGATCAAAACCTCGCGCGGGGTAGCAAAGTCTGCCGGCGCCAAACTGGAGGCTTACCCCACTTACCGGGGGAAGGCGGTCAGGGAGTTTTACCTGCAGGCGCGGGACGGAAGCATGTGGTTTCGCTGTGGAACCGACCTTGTGCGTTTCGGTGCCGACGGTTCCATCGCGACCTTGCATGTCCGCAAGCCGAGCGTTTTTCTCGTTCAAGAAGCTCGCGACGGAAGTGTTTGGGTCGCTGTGCGCGACGAGTATCGGCTGGTGCGCTATTACCAGGGGGTATTCTCTGATCTACCGCTACCGCCTATTGGGCGGCGCGCACTGTCGGTCGGGTATGATCCCGAGTACGCCCTCACCATGGCACAGGGTGTGGATGGGGAATTGCTGCTGTACACGCCGGCCGGACTCGTTCCGATTGTGAACGGAAGGCTCAGTCCTCCCGAACCCTTATCGTTGCCTGCGAATGGCGGCGAATTGCCCAAGGTGCGCAGCCTCCTGGTAGATCGAGAAGGCAACCTGTGGGTTGGAATGGTTGGGCTGGGGCTGCTTCGTCTCCGGCCAGCCCCGTTGACAGCGTACGCAAAGGACGAAGGCCTCTCAGACACAGGCTTCAATACGGTGTTTCAGGATCGGGAAGGCCGCATTTGGCTAGGCGGGGATTTGCTCTATTGGTTCGATGGTCATCGGTTTCATCTGTTTCCGGGTGTGACGAACATTCTCGCCATTGCCCAGACGGGCGATGGCGACCTGTGGTTCGGCGGGTACGGCGGGCTGTATCGCTGGCGATCGGGCGTGCTGAGCCATTTCCAGGTGGAAGCGTCGGCCGTGGCATCGATTTATCAGGACCGGGAGGGCACACTGTGGATCGGGGGGTTAATGGAGGCGCGCCCCGGCGGGCTTTACCGCTTTCGCGAGGGGAAATTGGATCAGATCCCCGGCATCTCCGGCGTGAATAATATCATCGGGGGCCGGGACGGTGGCTCTTGGGTGGTTGCCATCGAGGGGCTCTTTTATGTGGGCGATGGCAAAGCCGTCCCGTACCACCAGAACCAAAGTCTGCCCGGCCACATTTCGGATATTTACCAAGATTCGACCGGGACTCTCTGGCTGGCGACATACGGCGGGGGATTGTTCCGTTTTCGGGATGGCCGCTTTAAAGCGATTACGACGAAAGACGGTCTGCCCAATAACATGTTATTGCGCATTCTGGAGGACGGAACGGGCAATCTCTGGTTCAGCTCCACGCACAATATCTTCCGTCTCAGTCTGAAGGAGCTCAACGATTTTGCCGATGGGAGGATCTCTTCCATTTTGCCGGTCTCGTACGGGGTCGCCGAGGGCATGAGGAGCAGCGAATGCAATGGGGGGAGCCCGGGAGTCTGGAAAACCACCGACGGGCGGATATGGTTTCCTACGATACGCGGCGTGGTGGCGATTGACCCCGCCGCGGGCAGTCGCCTCCCTCCGCCCGTCGTGTTGGAGGAGGCATGGGCAAACAAGTTGACGCTGGTGCTCGACAACCAGACTTCCGTACCCCCCGGCAACAACACCTTCGATTTCCGCTTCACGGCCCTGAGCTTCTCCGCTCCGGAAGAGCTGCACTTCAAATACCGGCTCGAACCCTTTGATAAGGACTGGGTGGACGCCGGCACGCGCCGCACGGCCCACTACACGAACATGGCTCCCGGAAAATACTCGTTCCAGGTGGCTGCGGCGAACGACTACGGCATTTGGAATGAGCAGGGGGCCAGCGTGCGGTTCGTGCTCCAGCCGCACTTTTACCAGACGAATTGGTTTCGCGCCCTCTGCGCGGCCGTGTTTCTGGCAGTGCTGTGGGCGGCCTACCAGTTCCGTGTCCACCAGCTTCAAAAACAGTCCAAGCAGCTTCGGGACGTGATCGACACCATCCCGGGAAACGTCTGGAGCACTCTGCCGGACGGGTCCGTCGACTTCATCAATCGGCGCTGGCTTGAGTTCAGCGGAGTCTCTTTGGAGAAGGGCCTGGGTTGGGGCTGGGAGGTGGCCGTTCACCCCGATGACCTTGCCAGGTTCATGGACGAGTGGCGCGCGGCCGTGGAGTGTGGGAAGGCGATGGAAAGTGAAGCGCGCGTACGCAAGGCGGACGGGCAGTATCGGTGGTTGTTGATCCGCAATGTACCGCTGCGCGACAAAGTGGGGAAGATCGTCAAATGGTATGGCACAAGTACTGACATCGATGATCGCAAGCGGGCGGAGGAGGCATTGCGTCGTTCGAATCGCGAACTCCGCGCCATCAGCAACTGCAACCAGACCCTCCTGCGCGCCACCGACGAGCTGAGCTTGCTCCAGGAAATCTGCCGGATCGTCTGTGAGGAGGTCGGCTACCGCATGGCGTGGGTTGCCTATGCCGAACACGACGAGGCCAAGAGCGTGCGCCCTGCCGCGTGGACCGGGGCCGAGGAGGGATATCTCGCAACCGCCGGCATTACTTGGGCCGACACGGAGCGTGGGCGCGGCCCCACGGGAACGGCCATCCGCAGCGGGAAGACTTGCTGCATTCAGGATTTCGCAACGGATCCTCGACTTGCGCCCTGGCGGGAGAGCGCTTTGCAGCGCGATTTTCGTTCCGGCATCGCCCTGCCGCTCAAAGACGAACACGGCACCGCTTTCGGCAGCCTTACCATTTATTCCGCACAGCCCAACGCCTTCACGTCGGAAGAGACTCGGCTGCTGGAGGAACTGGCTGCCGACTTGGCGTTCGGCATCGTCACCCTGCGATCCCGGGCCGCACGCAACCAGGCCGAGGAAGCGCTGCGTGAGGGCGAGACGCGCTTCCGCACATTTGTGGACCACGCGGCGGACGCCCTCTTCATCTACGCATTCGAGCAAGGGACGATTGTCGATGTGAACCGGCAGGCCTGCGAAAGCCTGGGTTATACGCGGCAGGAACTGATTGGGACGACGGCGGTTGCCTTCCACCTGGACTCGGATCGAGCCCAGATGGAATCAGTCGCGCAGCGGGCGGCGGCGGGTGAATTCGTGTTCGACACGCACTGGCATCGGCGAAAGGATGGGACGCTGTTCCCAGTGGAAGTACACACCAGTCAGTACTGGTTTGGAGGTCGTCGTTTCCTGCTGAAGGTAGCCCGGGACGTCACCGACCGCAAGCGCGCTGAGGAGGCACTGCGGAGAAGTGAGGCTTACCTAGCCGAAGGGCAGCGGCTGAGCCACACGGGCAGTTGGGCTTGGAGCCCTGTCACGGCTAAACGGAACTACTGGTCTGAGGAAGTGTTCCGAATTTTTGGCTTCGAGCCCAGGGAGGGCCCGCCCCCTCTGGAGAGATTCCTGCACCGAATCCATCCGGAAGATTACAACAGGGCTACCGAGGACTTGGAGAAGGCGCTCCGCGATAAGACTGACTATGCAGGCGGTTTCAGGATCGTGCTGCCGGACGGAACGGTAAAAAACATAAATATGATAGGCCACCCGGTCCTCGACGAAACCGGCGAGCTCGTTGAATACGTCGGTACGGCAGTCGATGTCACAGAACGCAAACGGGCCGAAGAGGAGAGAGAGAGGCTGCGCCAGCTTGAGGCCGATCTCGCACACCTGAACCGCGTGAGCATGATGGGGGAACTGGCCGCCTCGATCGCGCATGAAGTCAATCAGCCGCTCGCAGGCGTCGTGAGCAACGGCAGCGCCTGCCTGCGTTGGCTGACCGGAAATCCGCCTAATGTGGACGAAGCTCTGGAAAATGCCCGTCGCATCGTCCGCGACGGAAAACGAGCCGGTGAAATCATCACCCGGATTCGGGCCCTGACAAAAAGGGCTGCAACGTCTCGAGAGAGGCTGGATCTGAATGAAACAATTCGCGACGTCCTCGCCCTCGTCGGGGACGAAGCAAAAAGGAAGAGCGTGATCACCCGAACGCAGTTTGCCGATGACCTTTCACCGGCTTTAGGCGATCGAGTGCAGATTCAGCAGGTGCTGCTGAATCTGGTCATAAACGCTATCGAAGCGATGAGCAGTGTAAGTAACCGGGCGCGAGAACTCGTTGTCACCACTCAGAACATGGATGTGGAGCAGGTGGAGGTAATGGTTGAAGACTCGGGCACAGGCGTTGACGCTCAGACAATCGACAAGATATTTGACTCGTTCTACACCACCAAGCCCGACGGCATGGGTATGGGACTCTCGATTAGCCGTTCCATCCTTCAGGCCCATGGGGGCCGGCTATGGGCTACGGCCAATGGGGGCCCAGGAACAAGCTTCCACTTTACCCTTCCGACGTACCATGATGAAGACTCCAAGGCCGGAGTCTGACGCCGTTGTCGTGTCCCAGGAAACCAGAATGAAGACTAGCTCCGCTTTGAGAGTGCTGGCTGTTGCTGTGGTGGCATGCTGCCCTCCTTCCGTTCTGGCGCTAGACCCCTCTTTGGATGCCAGTCAATACGCTCACACAGCCTGGAACATTCAAGATAGCTCCTTGAAGGCCGGCGTTCGCTCGATCGCCCAGACTCCGGATGGTTATCTATGGCTAGGCACCGAATTCGGCCTCCTTCGCTTTGATGGCGTGCGATTTGTACCATGGAATCCTCCTCCCGGTCAGCGCCTGCCGAGTAGCAATATTCGAAGCTTGGTTGCCGCGCGCGATGGCACTCTCTGGATCGGCACTCTCGAAGGCCTGGCAAGCTGGAAGGACGGCAAACTCAAAACGTACGCCGAGCTTGCCGGACAAAACGTTCTAACTCTGTTGGAGGACCGCGAAGGCACGGTTTGGGCGGGAACCTTCCAGGTTCCGAAGGGCAGGCTCTGCGCCATTCAGCGTGGCAATGTTCAATGCTACGGTAGCGACGGCAATCTCGGCCAGTGGGTGTGGTCACTCTATGAGGACGGCGAGGGCCGCATCTGGGCCGGAGCCGAAACGGGGCTGTGGCGGTGGAAGCCTGGCCCTCCCCAGCGCTATCCCATGCCACACCCGATTGAAACGTCGCAAGCGTTAGCAGAAGGGGATAGCCGAGCGGGGCTGCTTGCCGTTGGGGAGGGCCTTTGGCAGTTCATGGATGAAAAGACTCGTGAGTACCAGATTGCGACGCCGCCAGGCCGCCTCACCCCTGTGAACATGTTTCGGGACCGTGATGGTGGTTTGTGGGTGGGAACGTTGCAACGCGGGCTGCTGCATGTGCACCAGGGGAGGACGAGCGTGTTTGCGCAAAGCGACGGCCTCTCCAGCGATCACATCCTGACGATGTTTGAAGATCGCGAAGGAAACATCTGGGTTGGCACGACGGATGGTCTCGACCGTTTTCGGGAAACGCCTGTATTTTCGATTTCCGTAAAGCAGGGCTTATCCAATCCCAGCGTCGAGTCTGTACTGGTAGCCCGCGACAACAGCGTCTGGCTGAGCACTCTGGACGGTTTGAACCATTGGAATGACGGTCGGGTCACGATTTACTGGCCGGGCGGCCGCGATGCGAAAGATAGCGCGCGCCTGCGAGTAACCGGGCAGAGTGGGTCTGCTTTTTACACGAGCGAGAAAGAGGGAGTAACTGAAATAGCTGATCCTGGATTGCCGGACACTGCGGTGGGATCACTCTATGAGGACGATCGCGGCCGGATCTGGGTCTCGACCCCTAAAGGCATTGCCCGCTTCGAGAATGGCAGATTCAGCGTGGTGAAGGAAGTGCCTGGGGGATGGGTCAATGCGATCACAGGCGATACGAAGGCAGGTGTCTGGATCAGCTATCAGGATCAAGGTCTGGTGCATTGGGCCGATGGGAAGCTGGTCGAAGAGGTTCCTTGGTCCAGGCTTGGAGGGAACGTCGTTGCCTCTTCGGTGATGCCCGACCCGGTAAGGGGCGGCCTTTGGCTTGGATTTTTTCAGGGCGGGTTGGTGCATTTCAAAGATGGCCAAATTAGCGCGTCGTATGGGAAGAAGGAAGGGCTAGGCAACGGCCGCGTGATGGGCCTTCAACTCGACGCGGATGGCACGCTTTGGGCCGCTACTGAGGGCGGGCTCAGCCGGATCAAAGACGGGCGGATCGTCACGCTGAGCAGCCCGAATGGATTGCCTTGCGACACGGTTCACTGGTCAGTGGAAGTGGATTCTTCGTTCTGGCTGTACACGGCCTGCGGCCTGATAGGCGTTGCCCGAAGCGAGTTGGAGAAGTGGGCCTCTGATCCCAGGCGCGGCATCCAGTTTACTGTTCTTGGCCGCTCCGACGGAGTACGCAATCGCGCCCTCCTGACCGGCTACACGCCGCGGGTCAGCAAGTCGGCCGATGGACGATTGTGGTTCACGAATCTTGAAAGTGTCAGCGTGATGGATCCGCGACATCTTGCCCTCAATAAGGTCGCGCCTCCTGTACATATCGAACAAGTTACGGCCGATGCGAAGACTTACGATCCCCGTGCCGGACTGCGGCTGCCAGCGCGAGTGCGCGACCTGGCTATTGAATACACGGCGCTGAGCTTCGCCGCGCCCGAAACAGTCCGCTTCCGTTACAAGTTGGAGGGGCAGGACCCCGACTGGAGAGAAGTGCTCAATGACCGCAAGGTGCAGTACTCGAATCTTGCTCCACGTAAGTACCGCTTTCGTGTGCTTGCCTCCAACAACAGCGGAGTCTGGAACGAGCAGGGGGATACACTGGAGTTCTCCATTGCCCCGGCGTACTGGCAGACGAACTGGTTTCGCGGCCTCTGCGCGGCCATCTTTCTTGCATTGGTGTGGGCAGCCTATCAGTTACGTGTCCACCGACTTCAGAGGGAGTCCAAGCAGCTTCGGGACGCGATCGACACCATCCCGGGATACGTCTGGAGCGCCCTGCCGGACGGCTCGGTCGATTTTATCAATCGGCGCTGGCTTGAGTTCAGCGGAGTCTCTTTGGAGAACGCACTCGGTCAGGGGTGGGAAGCGGCCGTCCACCCCGACGATCGTGCCGGGTTCGCGGGCGAGTGGCGCAAGGCCGTGGCATCTGGGAAGGCGATGGAAAGCGAAGCGCGCGTACGCAGGGCGGACGGGCAATATCGATGGCTGTTGGTCCGCAACGTACCGCTGCGTGACCAAGCGGGAAGAATCGTCAAGTGGTATGGCACGAGTGCTGACATCGATGACCGGAAGCGGGCCGAAGAAACCTTGCGGGAGCAGGCAAATCTCCTCGATCTCACGCACGACACCATTTTTGTGGCGGACATGCAGGGGGTGATCAAATACTGGAATCGCGGCGCCGAGGAGCAGTACGGCTGGACCGCAGAGCAGGCGGTGGGCACACTTGCTCACGAGTTGCTGAAAACAGTGTTCCCGACGTCACGCGAGGAAGTTATAGCAGAGGTGACCCGTGCAGGTCGCTGGGAAGGGGAACTTCTTCATACCCGAAAGGACGGGACCCCCATCGTGGTGGCGTGCCGTTTAGCTTTACAAAGCGATGAGCAAGGTGCGCCGCTGGCAATCCTGGAGAGCAATAATGACATCACCGATCGCAAGCGTGCCGAGGAAGAGCGCGAGAGGGTGCGCCAGCTCGAGGCCGATCTTGCGCACATCAACCGGGTGAGCATGATGGGCGAACTGGCCGCCTCGATCGCCCATGAAGTCAACCAGCCGTTGTCAGGCGTGGTGAGCAACGGCAGCGCCTGCCTCCGTTGGCTGACCGGAAATCCGCCTAATGTGGACGAAGCTCTGGAAAATGCCCGTCGTATCGTCCGCGATGGAAAACGGGCCGGTGAAATCATCACCCGGATTCGGGTCCTGACAAAAAAGACTGCAACGTCTCGAGAGAGGCTGGATCTGAATGAAACAATTCGCGACGTCCTCGCGCTCTTCGGGGACGAAGCAAAGAAAAAGAGCGTGAACATCCAAACGCGGTTTGCAGATGACCTTTCGCCTGTTTCCGGTGATCGGGTGCAGTTGCAGCAGGTGATGCTGAACCTGATTATGAATGGCATCGAAGCCATGAGCAGCGTAGCAGACAGGGTGCGGGAACTGGTGATCACGACCCGGAACATGGATCCGGACCAGGTGCAGGTAACGGTTGAAGACTCGGGGATAGGTATTGACGCTCAGACGACAGACAGGATCTTTGACTCGTTCTACACCACGAAGCCCAGCGGCATGGGCATGGGACTCTCTATCAGCCGTTCCATTCTTCAAGCCCATGGAGGCCGGATATGGGCTACGGCCAAAGACGGGACGGGCGCAATCTTCCACTTGACGCTTCCGACTTACCACAAAGGAGAATCCCATGCCGGAGTCGCATGATTCTAAGGCCGTTATCGCATTTGTGGACGTGGTTGTTGTTGCCGAAGACCACGCGTTCCACGTGACAAAATCACGGTTTGGTTGTTGAGGTGAGATTCAGTCCGATTTCCATGATCGCCATCCCCCAAAATACGGCGCGGGCCTTGCGGGGTGCGAGCCGGATTCTGCTTCTCTGCATTATTCATGCGTCATGTGCCGTAGCAGTCGAACGCCGCCCAGTTGAAGCCGCAATTGCCGAAGGCAGGAACACACGCTTCGGCCACGAGACGACGAAGGCCGGCTTCCGCGGGGAGCCCGGAGGAAGGGCTGACTCGCCCCCTCGCCACTTTCAGGATATCCGCGCTGAGGGCCGCGATGCTCTGGTGAGTGACCTCAGATTCACCCATGTCACCTCAAACGATGGCCTATCTCAAGGCTATGTTACTGCCATTTTGCAGGATCGCCTGGGCTTCATGTGGTTCGCCACCCGAGACGGCCTCAATCGCTATGACGGTAACGCCTTCCTCGTATACAAAAACAACCCGAACGATCCTGGCAGCTTAAGCTCCAACTTCATTCAAGACCTGATGGAAGACGATCACGGCGATCTGTGGATTGCCACCAACACTGGGGTGGACAAATTCGACCCTGCAACCGAACGCTTTACCCGCTACCTTCACGATCCTAAAAACCCTAACAGCATTGATGGTGCTTACGTCACGAGCATCGCCCGAGACAGTCGGGGCTATCTTTGGTTTGGCACCCAAGACGCCGGCCTCGACGGGTTTGATCCTACCACCGGGATATTTGCTCATTATCGGAATGACAGCGATGGCCAGTTCGTTGGGGGGATCACTCAAATTATCGAGGATAGCCGTCAGGATATCTGGTTTGTTGGCGACCGCGGTCTGTTCCATTTGAACCAAAAGGCAGGACAGATTACTCGCCCTCCTGCAACGGGGAAGGGCCTCAGCGCAGACAGTGTGTATGAAGACGAAACGGGCGATTTGTGGATGCTCACCCATTCCCCGATCGTCGGGCTCGTGAAGTATGACCGGCGCTCGGAGCGTTTCACGAAATACCCACTTGATCCCGGTGCCGTCGGCGTCC
Organism: Terriglobia bacterium; assembly: GCA_035578005.1. Taxonomy (GTDB): domain Bacteria; phylum Acidobacteriota; class Terriglobia; order UBA7540; family UBA7540; genus Gp13-AA77. The sequence goes on along the minus strand of DATJYK010000244.1, from coordinate 15,626 downwards.
TGGCATCCACGATGAACGGGGGCTCCCTTAACGGCAAGCTTGTGGCTGACGGGACGAACGGACTATGGGTGCCATCGAGCCAGGGCCTCTATTACTTTGACTCGCGAACTCAACGTTTCACATACCGGTTTCAGCACGACGAAAGCAACCCGGATAGCCTCGACAGTAACGCCGTTATGTCAGTCTATCAGGATAGGAGTGGTGTGCTGTGGGTGGGAACTGAGAATACGGGGCTTAACCTCCTCAATTTCCGGCAAGAACAGTTCGTCCGTTACAGGCATCGCCCCTCCGGCCCCAAAAGTATCTCACCCGGCAGGGTCAAGGCGATTTATGAAAATTCCGATGGCGTTCTGTGGATAGGTTTCTTTCCTCGCGCCCTGAACAGATTGGATCGAAAGACGGGCCAAATCACCCATTACGTTTCCAACCCCGGCGACGGGAATGCGCTCGGTAAAGGCACCAATGTAGATAGCCTTTATAAAGATCGAGCAGGTTATCTCTGGGTCGGTGGCGGGGGCAGCGGTCTTGATCGATTCGATGAGCACACCGGGCGTTTCAAGCATTACCGGCACGACCCAGACGTGGCCAACAGCTTGATTTCTGATAACGTTTACACCATCTATGGAGACCGAAACGGCCACATGTGGGTGGGCGGGCAATACGGTCTAAGCCGCTTCGATCCCGCGACGGACGGGTTTACCAACTACCGGCCTGTTCCAACTGATCCCGCGAGCTTGGCAAATTGGGTCTGGACCATTTATCAGGATCATTCCGGCGCAATGTGGTTAGGGACGTTTGGCGGGGCGCTGATCCGTTTCGATGACAAGACGAAGACCTTCGTGACCTACGCGCCCGACTCGCGTGACCCTCACAAGCTTAACGGCGGCGGCCTCACCTCCATCCACGAAGACCGGACTGGAACCCTGTGGGTGGGGGCGTTTGATGGACTGTACCGGTTCAACCGGCAGAGCGGGACATTCGACCGCTACACGGAGGGCCAGGGACTGCCGAGCAGCACCATTCGATGCGTTCAGGAAGATGGATTGGGGAGGCTTTGGCTCAGCACTCAGAAGGGCATATCCCGGTTCGATCCTCAGACGGAAACCTTTAGAAACTACGACGCGTTCGACGGCTTGCAGACCAATGAGTTCAGTGACGGTTGTTATGAAGGCCCGGATGGCGAGATGTTCTTTGGCGGCAGCAATGGGTTCAATGCATTTTTTCCTGAACAGGTCCGCGACAATACCTACGTGCCGCCGGTGGTCATCACCAGCTTCAAAATCTTCAACAAACCTGTGCCCGTCGGCGCCAAGTCGGTGCTCAAAAAAGCCATCCCATACGTCCATTCCCTGACTCTCTCCTATCGGGACAACGTCTTCTCCTTTGAATTCGCGGCCTTGAGTTATGCGAATTCTCACAAGAACCGTTATCGATACAAGCTTGAGGGCTTCGAACCCGGCTGGAACGAGGTGGGCAGCAAGCAGCGCCTGGCTACTTACACCAATTTAGACCCCGCTAAATATGTTTTTCGCGTGCAGGGGTCCAACAGCGATGGCGTATGGAATGAAGAAGGGGTGTCACTGTCCATTCTCATCACGCCTCCCTGGTGGAAAACAACTGGGTTTCGCGCTCTCTGCTTGGCCGCTTTCCTGGCACTGCTCTGGGCGGCTTATCAAGTTCGCGTTCGCCAACTGCAGGAGCAGGAAAGAAAGTTTCGCGAAGCGGTTGAAACCATGCCGGCCCTGGCGTTTGTTGCCTTGCCCGACGGCTACCGCACCTTCGTGAACAGGGGCTGGGTGGAATACACGGGGATGACGGTAGAGCAGGCGTCAGGCTCCGGCTGGCAGGCTGCAATTCATCCCGACGATCTCAAAAGAGTTATCGAGAGGTGGCGGACTTCGGCGGCTAAGGGCGAGCCTTTGGAGTATGAAGCGCGGTTACGTCGCGGCGTCGACGGCGAGTATCGCTGGTTCCAGACGCGCGCCAGGCCCTTGCGCGACAAACGCGGGAAGGTGGTGAAATGGTGTGGTGTGGCCACCGATATTGAAGATCGCAAGCGTGCCGAACAGCTCCAGGCGGACCTCGCCCATACGAACCGCATCAGCCTGTTGGGGGAACTGGCGGCCTCCATCTCTCACGAGCTGAAACAGCCGATTACCGGCGCCATGGCCAATGCACGGGCTAGCTTGCGATGGCTGAAGCGCGATCAGCCCGACCTGCAGGAGGCCTGTGACGCGATCGGGAAAATCGTTCGAGACGGGGCTCGCGCCACCGAGATCATCGACCGTTTGCGGTCCCTGTACAAGAAGACTCCTCCCCAACGCGAGCTAGTTGACGTAAGCAAAATCATCGGTGAGATGGTCGTGCTGCTGCGTGGTGAGGCCAACCGTTGCGGAGTTTCGATGCGCACCGATCTAGCCGCTGATCTCCCCAAGATCACGGCTGACCGCGTACAAGTGCAGCAAGTGCTCATGAACCTCATGCTCAACGCCATTGAGGCCATGAAGGAAACAGGAGGAGTGCTGACGGTCAAGTCACAACGCGATGAGAACGGCCGAGCGCTGGTCTCCGTCAGCGACACCGGTGTGGGTCTGCCGCCCGATAAGGCGGACCAGATCTTCAATGCCTTCTTCACGACCAAGCCTCAAGGCAGCGGCATGGGCCTCGCGATCAGCCGCTCGATCGTCGAGTGGCATGGAGGCCATCTGTGGGCCACGCCCAACGACGGGCGCGGCGCGAGTTTCCATTTCACATTGCCGACCGCAGGAGCAGAAGCACCCGCGACAGTCAAAGACACCATCGAGGTCAGCTGAAGCAGCGAGTCACGCAACGGACCGTCGAACCCAAGGCGAAAAACCGGGAGATCAACTCGCGATGTCGGAGCTTAAGAAGAGGATCAGAGAGCTTGCCGGCACAGGGCAGAAAAGCAAGGGGAGAGGAATGCGACGGAATTCCGTTATCCAGATCGTTGTCGTGCTCGCCGCCGTGCTGGCCCCGGTCCTAGTGATCGGGCTTTCGGAACAGACTCACGTCGAGATGGAACGTGTCCGGATTTCCCATGTCGCGGGAGATCACGCGCACGCGCTTCGGACCCCTTTGGGACGTTCTCTTTCCGCACCGGGCTCGCCCGCGAAGCTTAGCTTCACCCATCTTTCCGTTGCGGACGGACTCTCGAACGCTGATGTGCGGGCAATTGCCCAGGACCGGCAGGGATTCATGTGGTTTGGTACGTGGCTCGGCGGTTTGAATCGCTACGACGGGTATACCTTCAAGGTCTACAAGCACGACGATCAGGATGACCGCAGCCTCGCCAGCGACAGTATTTGGGCGCTCTATGTTGATCGAGCCGGCGCCTTGTGGGTAGGAACCAACGAGGCCGTCGACCGGTACGACCGGGACGCGGATTCTTTTGTTCACTATCGCCATCGAGCGGATGACCCACACAGTCTACCCGCGCACCAGGCAAGATTCTTTATTGAGGACGATTCAGGCACGTTGTGGGTCGCTAGCTCTGGGGGACTGAGCCGTTTCGATCGGACCACCGGCAGGTTTTACACGTACAAACTCAATGCAGACAAGCCAACCAGCTTCGGAAGTGCCGATGTTCGCTCCATCTGCCTGGACGCTACAACCGGTCTGCTCTGGCTCGGTACGTGGCATGAGGGCGTAAGCGTGCTCGATCGCTCGACCGGCCATTTTACCTGGTACAAAAACAACCCCAATGATCCGGCCAGCCTTAGCAACAATGACGTAGGCCACATCTTCCAGGACCGGAAAGGCAATCTCTGGATTTCCACCTTGCGCGGATTGAATCGCTTCGATCCCCAAACCCACACGTTTATTCGCTATCCGCATGACCCCCGGAATCCCGCCACGCTGAGCGACGACTATGTGGCGATGACGTATGAGGACCGGGCGGGACGGTTTTGGGTGGCGACCAACAACGGTTTGAATCTGATGGATCGCGCTCGCGGATCGTTTACCCGCTATCTGCATGATCCCAACGATTCTTCCAGCTTGAGCAGTAATGTTATCAACTATCGCGCTCTTTACATGGATGCCTCGGGCACGCTGTGGATCGGCATGCGCTCCACCGGGGTCGATCGTTTGGCGGGCGAGGTGGCGAAATTCATCACCTATCGCCACAGTCCCCAAGATGCCAAGAGCCCAAGCAATAATGTCATCACCGCACTCACCCTAGGTTCCGCAGGCGAGCTGTGGATCGGAACGGAAGCGGGCCTGGATCGCTTCGATGGGAGGACCTTCACCCACTACATCGCCAATCCCAATGATCCCAGGCGCCTGAGCGCAGGCCCGGCGCGGTCGGTCGCTATGGACTCCCATGGAGTGGTGTGGACAGGAACGTACGGTGGTGGCCTGGATCGGCTGGATGGACAGCATATCAAGCATTTTCGGCATGATCCCAAAAACTCCGACAGTCCGGCGAATGACAACATCGCCTCTCTCGTTGCTGACACCTTGGGGGGACTGTGGATCGGACCGTATGGCAACGGGCTGGACTATTTTGACGGGCGGCATTTCACTCATTTCCCCGCGAATCCTGGGAGTCCCGCCGGTCTGCCGGATGCGTACGCGGTTCCATTGCTGCTCGATCGACGCGGCATGCTCTGGCTCGGTACGGCCACTTCGGGACTGGTGCGCTTGGATACGCATACGCGGAGGTTCACCACCTATCTGCTAGACGCGAACCAGCCGGGCCGCCAGGTCGCGAACTGGGTCGAGGACGTCTATTCCGACGGCGCCACCATTTGGGTCACCTCGCCGTCCACCGGCTTGTTCCGTTTCGATCCGGAGACCGGTAAATTTACCCACCACTACACCGAGAAGGATGGGCTTGCGAACAATGCCGTTGTGGGGGTCCTGGGCGACAATCAGGGCAACGTGTGGGTCAGCACGATCAAGGGATTGTCCAGATTCGACCCCAGAACGGAGGTTTTCCGCACCTACGATGCGTTCGACGGTCTCCAAGGCAACGAGTTCTCTCTCCGCGCCCGTGCCAAAGCGCCCGACGGGCGGCTGTTTTTCGGCGGCGTCAACGGGCTAAGCGCCTTCTATCCCGACAAGCTTCCCGATAACCCAACCCCGCCGCCGGTGGTGCTCACGGAGTTTGAGCTGTTCAACAAACCAGTAAAGATAGGCGGCAAGGATTCGCCGCTCCGGGAACCCATCAATGTCGCATCGAGCATTACTCTCCGCCACGACCAATCAGTCTTTCGCTTCCAGTTCGCGGCGCTGGACTTCACCGCCCCGCAGAAAAACCAGTACGCCTATAAACTCGAGGGGTTCGATCGAGACTGGCAATACACCGATGCCGCGCGTCGTTTTGCCACCTACACCCATCTTGACCCCGGCGACTATACGTTTCGCGTCAAGGCCTCCAATAACGATGGAGTCTGGAATGGGCAGGGGGTTGCGCTTCACATCCGAATACTTCCGCCCTGGTGGGGTACCTGGTTGTTCCGCGCCCTCTGCGTGGCCATGTTTCCGGCACTGCTGTGGGCGTCCTACCAGTTCCGGGTCCACCAACTTGAAACGAAGTCCAAGCAGCTTCGGGAGGTGATCGAGACCATTCCGGCGATGGCGTGGACTGCGTTGCCCGACGGATCCAATGAGTTCGTGAACCGGCGTTGGCTGGACTACACGGGTTTGTCCCAAGAAGAGACCGCAGGTTTGGGCTGGCACGTCGCTGTCCATCCCGAAGATCTCGCCCAGTATGCGGAGAGGTGGCGCGTGTCCGTCGCAGCCGGGCGGGTCTTCGAAGATGAGGTCCGGTTCCGTCGGGCAGCGGATGGGGAATATCGCTGGTTCCTCGTCCGAGGCGTCCCACTGCGGGACCGCCACGGGAAGATTTTGAAGTGGTACGGAATCCTCGCGGACATTGAAGATCGCAAACGTGCCGAAGAAGAGCGCGAGAGGCTGCGCCAACTCGAGGCCGATCTTGCGCACATCAACCGGGTGAGCATGATGGGGGAACTGACTGCCTCGATCGCGCATGAAGTCAACCAACCGCTGGCGGGCGTGGTGAGCAACGGCGGCGCCTGCCTGCGTTGGCTGGCCGCAGACGTGCCTAACGTGGAGGAGGCCCGGGAGACTGCCCGCCGCATCGTGCGCGACGGGAAGCGAGCCGGGGAAGTGATCGGCCGGATTCGGGCGCTCACAAAAAGGGCTGCAACAGCTCGAGAGAGGCTGGATCTGAATGAAACAATTCAGGACGTCCTCGCCCTCGTGAGGGACGAAGCGACAAAAAAGAGCGTGATCACCCGAACGCAGTTTGCCGATGACCTTTCACCGGTGTCAGGCGATCGCGTTCAGTTGCAGCAGGTGATGCTGAACCTCCTGATGAACGCTATCGAAGCCATGAGCAGTGTGAGTGACCGGGCGCGAGAACTGGTGATCACCACGCGGAACATTGACCCGGACCAGGTGCAGGTAACGGTTGAAGACTCGGGGATAGGTATTGACGCTCAGACGATCGACAAGATCTTCGACTCTTTCTACACCACGAAGCCCGGCGGCATGGGCATGGGACTCTCTATCAGCCGTTCCATTCTTCAGGCCCATGGAGGCCGGATCTGGGCCACGGCCAAAGACGGGACGGGCGCAATCTTCCACTTGACGCTTCCGAAGCACCACGAAGAGGAATCCCATGCGGGAGTCGCATGATTCTAAGGCCGTTATCGCATTTGTGGACGTGGTTTTTGTTGCCGAAGACCACGCATTCCACGTGAGCAGGATCACGGTCTGTTGTTGGTTGTTGAGGTAAGATTCAGTCCCATTTTCATGATCGCCATCCGCCAAAATACGGCGCGGGCCTTGCGGGGTGCGAGCCGGATCTTGCTTCTCTGCGTCATTCACGCTTCATGTGCCGTAGCCGCTGAACCCCGCCCGGCCAAAGTCGCAATTGTCGAACGCACGTACACACGCTTCGCCCACCCGACGACGAAGGCTGGCTTCCGCGGGGACCGCGAAGGGAGAGCTGACTCGATCCCCCGCCAACTTCAGAATATCCATGCTCAGGGCGGCCTTGCTCGAGCGACAGACCTCAGATTCACCCACCTCACCACGAACGATGGCCTATCTCAAAGCGCTGTTACTGCCATTTTGCAGGATCGCCGGGGCTTCATGTGGTTTGCCACCCGAGACGGCCTCAATCGCTATGATGGCAACGCCTTCATCGTATACAAGAATAAGGCCGACGACCCTGAAAGCCTAAGCGCCAATCGAATTGAGGATCTGACGGAGGACGATCAGGGCTATTTGTGGATCGCTACTTATACTGGCGGGGTGGACAAATTCGATCCCGCAACCGAACGCTTTACACGCTACCGTCACGACCCCAGCAATCCCAACAGTCTCATCTCCGATTCGGTTAATAGTATCGCCCGGGACAGGCGCGGTTTTCTGTGGTTTGGCACCGAAGCAAGCGGCCTCGATAAGTTTGATCCATCGACCGGAACTTTTACTCATTATCTAAATGACAGCGATGGCCAGTTTGTGGGGAGGATCACTAAACTCATCGAGGGTCGCGAAGGGGATATCTGGTTTGTTGGCAGGCGTGGCCTCTTCCATTTGAACCCAAAAACAGGACAGATTACGCGCCCTTTTCCAACCAGGAATGTGGGTGCAGATTATGTGTACGAAGACGGGGCCGGCAACTTGTGGATGCTGGCCTATGCCCCGATCGTCGGGCTCATCAAATATGATCGCCAGGCAGAGCGACTCGCGGAATACCCAGTTGGCGCCCGTGCTGTCGGCCTGGAGGGTAGCAAGCTTCTGGCCGACGGGCAGAAGGGATTCTGGGTACCATCGAGCCTGGGCCTCTATTACTTTGACCGGCGAACAGAACAGTTTACACGCCTCTTTCAGCATGTCGAGAGCAACCCGGATAGCCTCAACGATAATGCCGTTGTCTCGATTTATCAGGATAGGGGTGGCGTGCTGTGGGTGGGAACCGAGAATGGGGGGCTTAATATTCTCAATTTCGAGCAAGAACAGTTCGGCCGTTATACCAATCGCCCCGGCGACCCCTATAGTCTCTCCCCTGGCAGGGTCACCTCGATTTATGAGGATTCCAAGGGTATTTTGTGGGTAGGTTTCTCCCCTCGCGCCCTGGATAGATTGGATCGAAAGACCGGGAAAATCACCCATTACGTTCGCGGCCTGGAAGACAGAAACGCAACTAGCAAAGGCACTGACGTGAATAGCATCTACGAAGATGCACGCGGTTATCTCTGGTTAGGTGGCTGGGGTAGCGGTCTTGACCGGTTCGATGAGCACACTGGGCGTTTCAAGCATTACCGGCACGACCCTGACGCGCCCAACAGCTTGACTTCTGATCACGTTCTCCGCATCTATGGAGATCGAAGCGGACAGATATGGGTCGGGCATATTGACGGCGTCACTCGTTTGGATCCGGCGACGGGGCAGTTCACTTACTATCGGCCCAATCCAAAGAATCCGACCAGCTATGGGAATGCCGCCGAGGCCTTCTATCAAGATCGTTCCGGCATGCTATGGATATCGAGAGGCGAGGGCGTGCTGAGCCGCTACGATGAGAAGACGAAGACTTTTGTGAACTACACGCCCGACCCGCGTGACCCTCACAGACTCCAGGGCGGCGACACCAATGCCATTCTCGAAGACCGGGCTGGAACATTATGGCTGGGGGCCTCGGATGGACTGTACCGGTTCAACCGTCAAAACGGAGCCGTCACCCGCTACACGGAAAGCCAGGGCCTGCCCAGTAGCGCTATTCAGGGGATTCTGGAAGACAAGATCGGCAGGCTTTGGCTCAGCACTAAGAAGGGGATCTCCGTGTTCGACCCTCGAACGGAGACTTTTAGAAACTACGACGTGTTCGACGGCTTGCAGGCTAATGAGTTCAGTGCGGCCTGTTATACAAAAGGGCCTGATGGGGAGATGTTCTTTGGCGGCAGCAATGGGTTCAATGCATTCTTCCCCGAACAGGTCCGCGACAATCCCTACGTGCCGCCGGTGGTGATCACTAGCTTCAAAATCTTCAACAAACCCGTTCCCATCGGCTCCAAGTCGGTGCTCGCGAAAGCAATCTCCTACGTCGATGGGTTGACGCTTTCCTACCGGGACAATGTCTTCTCCTTTGAATTCGCGGCGTTGAGTTACGCAAATTCCCAGAAGAACCGTTATCGATATAGGCTGGAGCCCTTAGAACCTGGCTGGAACGAGGTGGGCAGCAAGCAGCGCCTGGCCACTTACACCAATCTAGACCCCGGCAAATATATTTTCCGCGCGCAGGGGTCCAACAGCGACGGTGTATGGAATGAAGTAGGGGTGTCACTGTCCATTGTCATCACGCCCCCCTGGTGGAATACAAGGTGGTTTCGCGCGGCGTTTCTGGTGGCCCTGCTCGGATTGCTCTGGGGGCTTTATCAACTCCGTGTGCGCGAACTGCAGCGGGAGGAACAGAAGTTTCGCGAAGCCGTTGAAACCATGCCGGCCCTGGCGTTTGTTGCCCGGCCCGACGGCTACCGCACCTTCGTGAACAGGGGCTGGGTGAAATATACGGGGATGACGGTGGAGCAGGCGTCAGGCTCCGGCTGGCAGGCTGCAATTCATCCCGACGATCTCAAAAGAGTTATCGGGAGGTGGCGGACTTCGGCGGCTAAAGGCGAGCCTTTGGAGTATGAGACGCGATTACGCCGCGGCGTGGACGGCGAGTATCGGTGGTTCCAGACGCGTGCCAGGCCCCTGCACGACAAACGCGGGAAGGTGGTGAAATGGTGTGGCGTAGCAACCGATATTGAAGATCGCAAACGTGCCGAAGAAGAGCGCGAGAGGCTGCGCCAACTCGAGGCCGATCTCGCCCACATCAACCGGGTGAGCATGCTGGGAGAACTGGCCGCCTCGATCGCGCATGAAGTCAACCAGCCGCTTTCGGGCCTCGTGAGCAACGGCAGCGCCTGCCTCCGTTGGCTGACCGGAAATCCGCCTAATGTGGACGAAGCTCTGGAAAATGCCCGTCGCATCGTCCGCGACGGAAAACGAGCCGGTGAAATCATCACCCGGATTCGGGTCCTGACAAAAAAGACTGCAACGTCTCGAGAGAGGCTGGATCTGAATGAAACAATTCAGGACGTCCTCGCCCTCGTAAAGGACGAAGCGACAAAAAAGAGCGTGATCACCCAAACGCAGTTTGCCGATGACCTTTCACCGGTTTCAGCCGACCGAGTGCAGTTGCAGCAGGTGATGCTGAACCTGCTGATGAACGCTATCGAAGCCATGAGCAGTGTGAGTGACCGGGCGCGAGAACTGGTGATCACGACGCAGAACATTGACCCGGACCAGGTGCAGGTAAAGGTTGAAGACTCGGGGATAGGTATTGACGCTCAGACGATCGACAAGATCTTCGACTCGTTCTACACCACCAAGCCCGGCGGCATGGGCATGGGACTCTCTATTAGCCGTTCCATTCTTCAGGCCCATGGGGGCAGACTGTGGGCTACGGTCAAGGACGGCCCAGGCACAAGCTTCCACTTTGCCCTTCCGACGTACCACGAAGAAGAACCCAAGCTCCCGACGAGGAGCGAGGTGCCGAGACTATGGAGCCAGACATAAAGCGGGCAAAGTCAATTCGGTGGCCATGAGTGGAGTTACTGGTAGACTGCGAGCCCAATTGATGTTGGATGACTGCATGATCAAGATCCGCCAAAATACAGCCTTGGGCTTGCGGAATGCGAGCTGGATTCCACTTCTGTGCGCTATTTTCGCTTCATTTGCCATCGCAGCTGAACCCCGCCCGGCCAAAGTCGCAATTGTCGAACGCACGAACACAGGCCTCGCCCACCTGATGACGAAGGCTGGCCTCCGCGGCGACCGCGAAGGGAGAGCGGGCTCGACTCCCCGCAACTTTCAGAATATCCACGCTCAGGGAGGCCATGCTGGGGTGGGAGACGTCAGATTTACCCACGTCACCACCAGCGATGGCCTATCTCAAAGCTCTGTCACTGCCATTTTGCAGGATCGCCGAGGCTTCATGTGGTTTGGCACGCGAGACGGCCTCAATCGCTACGATGGCAACGACTTCGTCGTTTACAAGAACAAGGCCGAGACCCCTGAAAGCCTAAGCGCCAATTTGATCACGGATCTCATGGAGGACGAGCAGGGCCATCTGTGGATTGCCACCTATACTGGCGGGGTGAACAAATTCGATCCCGCAACCGAACGCTTCACGCGTTATCGTCACGACCCCACCAATCCCAACAGTCTCGTATCCGATTCGGTCAACAGTATCGCCCGGGACAGGCACGGTTTTCTGTGGTTTGGCACCGAAGCAAGCGGCCTGGACAAGTTTGATCCGTCGAACGGAACCTTTACTCATTACCGGAATGACAGCGATGGCCAATTTGTTGACAGGATCACTAAAGTTATCGAGGGCCGCAAAGGGGATATTTGGTTTGTTGGCAGGCGTGGCCTGTTCCATTTGAACCCAAAAACAGGACAGATTACGCGCCCTTTTCCAACCAGGAATGTGGGTGCAGATTATGTGTACGAAGACGGGGCCGGCAACTTGTGGATGCTGGCCTATCTCCCGATCACCGGGCTCATCAAATACGATCCCCAGGCAGAGCGACTCGCGAAATACCCAGTTGGCGCACGTGCGGTCGGCCTGGTCAATAGCAAGCCGCTCGTCGATGGGCAGAAGGGATTCTGGGTACCATCGAGCCTGGGCCTTTATTACTTTGACCGGCGAACAGAACAGTTCACGCGCCTCTTTCAACATGTCGACAGCGACCCGGATAGCCTAAGCGATAACGCCATCGTCTCGATTTGTCAGGATAGGGGTGGCGTGCTGTGGGTGGGAACCGAGAATGGGGGGCTTAATATTCTCAATTTCCAGCAAGAACAGTTCGGCCGTCATGTCCATCGCCCCGGCGACCCCAATAGTCTCTCCCCTGGCAAGGTCACCTCGATTTATGAAGATTCCAAGGGTATTTTGTGGCTAGGTTTCTTCCCTCGCGCTTTGGATAGGTTGGATCTAAAGACCGGGAAAATCACCCATTACGTTCGCGGGCTGGAAGACAGAAACGCAATTAGCAAGGGCACTGACGTTAATAGCATTTACAAAGATGCGCGCGGCTATCTCTGGTTAGGTGGCTGGGGCAGCGGTGTTGACCGGTTCGATGAACGCACCGGGCGGTTCAAACATTACCGGCACAACCCCGATGATCCCAACAGCTTGACTTCTGATCACGTTATCCGAATCTATGGAGATCGAAGCGCGCAGCTATGGGTGGGGCATATTGACGGCGTCACTCGTTTGGATCCAGCAAACGAGCAGTTCACTTACTATCGGCCTGATCCGAGGAATCCGACCAGCTATGGGAAAGCCGCCTCGGGCTTCTATCAAGATCGTTTCGGAGTGCTATGGATATCGAGAGGGGAGGGCGTGCTGAGCCGCTACGATGACAGGACGAAAACCTTTGTCAACTACACGCCCGACCCGCATGACCCTCACAAACTCCAGGGCGGCGACATCACCGCCATGCTTGAAGACCGGGCTGGAACATTGTGGCTGGGAGCCTTGGATGGACTGTACCGGTTCAACCGTCAAAATGAAACCTTCACTCGCTACACGGAAAGCCAGGGCCTACCCAGTAGCGCAATTCAGGGAATTCTGGAAGACAAGGCCGGCAGGCTTTGGCTCAGCACTAAGAAAGGGCTTTCCCGGTTCGATCCTCAGACGGGCACGTTTAGAAGCTACGACGTGTCCGACGGCTTGCAGGCTGATGAGTTCAGCGGGGGCAGTTACACAAAAGGACCAGATGGGGAGATGTTTTTTGGCGGCAGCCATGGATTCAATGCATTTTTCCCCGAAGGTATCCGCGACAGTCCCTACGTGCCACCTGTAGTGGTCACTAGCTTCAAGATCTTCAACAAACCTGTTTCTATCGGCGCCAAGTCGGTGCTCGAGAAAGCCATCCCATACGCCGATTCCTTGACGCTTTCCTACCGGGACAATGTCTTCTCCTTTGAATTCGCGGCGTTGAGTTACGCAAATTCCCAGAAGAACCGTTATCGATATAGGTTGGAGCCCTTAGAACCTGGCTGGAACGAGGTGGGCAGCAATCAGCGCCTCGCCACTTACACCAATCTAGATCCCGGCAAGTACGTTTTTCGCGTGCAGGGATCAAACAGTGATGGTGTATGGAATGAAGAAGGGGTGTCGCTGCCCATTCTCATCACGCCCCCGCGGTGGAAGACCAACTGGTTCCGTGCCCTCTGCGCGGTGGTTCTTCTGGCGCTGCTGTGGGCAGCCTACCAGTTCCGCGTCCACCAACTTCAGACGAAGTCCAAGCAGCTTCGGGAGGTGATTGACACCATCCCGGGATACGTCTGGAGCGCTCTGCCGGACGGCTCCCTCGATTTCATCAATCGGCGTTGGCTTGAGTTCAGCGGAGTCTCATTGGAGGGGGGACTGGGTTGGGGCTGGGAGGCGGCAGTCCACCCCGACGACCTTGCCAGGTTCGTGGATGAGTGGCGCGCGGCCGTGGCGTGTGGGAAGCCGATGGAGACTGAAGCTCGCGTACGCAGGGCGGACGGGCAATATCGGTGGCTGTTGATCCGCAACGTACCGCTCCGCGACCAAGCGGGAGAAATCGTCAAGTGGTATGGCACGAGCGCCGACATCGATGATCGCAAGCGGGCTGAAGAGACCTTGCGAGAACAGGCAAATCTCCTCGATCTCACGCACGACACCATTTTTGTGGCGGACATGCAAGGGGTGATCAAGTACTGGAATCGCGGCGCCGAGGAGCAGTACGGCTGGACCGCAGAGCAAGCAGTTGGCACCGTTGTGTACGAGTTACTGAAGACAGTGTTCCCGAAACCTCGCGAGGAAGTTATAGCAGAGGTGACCCGTGCAGGTCGCTGGGAAGGGGAACTTCTTCATACCCGAAAGGACGGGACCCGGATCGTGGTGGCGTGCCGCTTAGCTTTGCAATGCGATGAGCAAGGTGCGCCGGTGGCAATCCTGGAGAGCAATAATGATATCACCGATCGCAAGCGCGCCGAAGAAGAGCGCGAGAGGCTGCGCCAACTCGAGGCCGATCTCGCACACATCAACCGCGTGAGCATGCTGGGGGAACTGGCCGCCTCGATCGCGCATGAAGTCAATCAGCCGCTCGCGGGCGTCGTGAGTAACGGCAGCGCTTGCCTGCGTTGGCTGGCTGCAGCCGTACCTAACCTGGAGGAGGCCCGGGAAAATGCCCGCCGCATCGTCCGCGATGGGAAGCGAGCCGGTGAAGTGATCGCCCGGCTTCGGGCCCTGGCAAAAAGGGCTGCAACGTCTCGAGAGAGGCTCGATCTGAATGAAACAATTCAGGACGTCCTCGCCCTTGTCGCGGACGAGGCAAAGAAAGAGAGCGTGATCGTCCAAACGCAGTTTGCCGATGATCTTTCACCGGTTTCAGCCGACCGAGTGCAGTTGCAGCAGGTGATGCTGAACCTGCTGATGAACGCCATTGAAGCCATGAGCAGTGTAGGCGACCGGGCGCGAGAACTGGTGATTACCACACGGAACATTGACCCGGACCAGGTGCAGGTAACGGTTGAAGACTCGGGGATAGGTATTGACGCTCAGACGATCGACAAGATCTTTGACTCTTTCTACACCACGAAGCCCGGCGGCATGGGCATGGGACTTTCCATTAGCAGTTCCATTCTTCAGGCCCATGGAGGCCGGCTCTGGGCCACGGCCAAAGACGGGACCGGCGCCAGCTTCCACTTTACCCTTTCGACGCACCACGAAGAAGGATCACCCGAGAGTCGCGATTAATCATGGACGTGGAGCAGCGGAAGGGACGAACGTCCTCGCAGGATGTGTTGTGGAAGGGCGCGCTCGGGCAAGGGCGGCCGGTCGATAGTATATCCGGAGTAGATCCGGGGCTTGCCCGACTTGCCCCGGCCTCCGAAGGCGCCGAACGGACCCGGAATGTGATTGAGGCACAAGGATATGGGAAAGTATGTTGGCACCACGGCGATCATCGGCTCCGTCGATGCTCTTGACTCCTGGCATCTGGCTTCTGACTTCTGCTCTCCCGACGAACGAAGCCGCAATATAGTTGATAAAGAAGGGTATCCAGGTTTATATCGGAGCAAGGGAAGTAAGGGAGGACGGATGAAACCGCATCCCAGCTCCCGTCGCCAAGTAACGGTTACATCGCGGGGCGGAGCGAAATCCGGTGGCTGGCCGGAATGTGCAAAGGAATCAGAGATGTACGGGGTTATGTGGAGGTTACAAGCACGAAATGGGCGCGCACCCGGCTATGTTCGAGGGAGAAGGGTAGGAATAGTGGGAAACACCCTTGGCAGGCCGGAATGTCAAAAGGAATGAACGACTTGCCAAGATATGTGGCTTGCCGCGGGAGAGACAACTGGGATTTATGAGAAATCTTGCATCGAACGGCGTCTGGGGTTTGGCGATACAATTGCCCCGGAAAAACTCGTTTCCGGTTCAGTTTAGGTCCCTCAGCGTTCCCTATGCTTTCCCCAGACTGTCACCCAGCCTTTTCTGCCCCAGTCGAGGTTCTTGGGGATCGTATGCGCGAGTCTGATGCGGTTATCGCCAT
>DATJYK010000243.1:0-90327 GCA_035578005.1 Terriglobia bacterium | reverse complement strand
TGCCTCTCGAGGCCCTCAGACCTCCCAAATTCTTGTCGTCGAAAATAGCCTTCGATTCATCTGCGGCCTCGATTCGCTGTGGGCATGCCACCCATGCCTCTCAATCCTTGTTGTCAACGTTCAGAATTCCGAAACGGCTGGGCAGGCGACGTCGTCGCAATCAAGCGCCCACTCCTGTGCCCTGGTACAATGTGGAATCTGACACCGCGCAGATAGAGAGTCGGTCCAAGGGGCGGCCGGGGTGGATGGCATCGACGAAGATCGGAGCCCGCCGGGCCCCCTGGAGGACGATGGTTGGCCTTAATCGCTATGAACAGTAAGCTATATCTTTACGCTGCGGCCACGATCACCTTCCAGATGCTCGCGTGCTCGCGGTCCGCTCCGCCCATAGCAAGCGCTGCACAAGCAAATGGCACGGATTTTGTTGCCGAAAATCGTGAACTCAACCAGCCGCTACGGTTGATCGCTTACGGCGACATGCGGTTCACCGATCCGAAGGAGACTTCGGCCACGAATCCCAGGGTGCGCCGTTGGCTTGTGGCCAAGATCGCCGACGAAAAACCCGATGCCGTGCTTCTGAGCGGCGACGTGCCCTGGCACGGCGGCAATGCGAGTGATTACGAGGTCTATCGCGCGGAAACTGAGCCTTGGCGCGCGGCGCATCTTCGCATCTACCCGGCGCTGGGCAACCACGAATTCGCGGAGGGGACTGAGCGCAACTGTCTTGAAAACTGGTGGAATGCTTTTCCCGAGCTCCGCGGCCGCCGCTGGTATTCCGTGCAACTGGGCGATTCAGTCTACATCATGAACCTCGACAGCAATTCCTCCCTGCTGCCTGGTAGTGAGCAGATCCAGTGGATCGGCAACCAGCTAAGCGATCTTCCCACGAGCATCCGCTTCGTTTTTTTCAATCTCCATCATCCCCCAGTGGTTGACGTGCAGGCGAACGGCGATGCGAGCCACAACGGCCGTCCGAATGAGCACGCCCTGGCAGCATTCCTCGCTCAGGCTCCCGAAAAGTCGCGCGTGCGTTTTGTGGTGACTGCGGGACACGTGCATAACTACGAGCGGTTCTATCAAGATGGTATCGTCTACCTGGTGTCAGGAGGCGGTGGCGCGAAGCCATACCCCATCGTTCGCCAACCGGCTGATCTGTACCAGGACCCTGGCTTCCCGAACTATCATTACGTGGAGTTTGTTGAGAGTGGCGCCAAGCTCGTTGCGACCATGTTCCGAGTCGCCGACCCCAATGCAGCCGCCCCCGTGTGGGAAGAGAGGGACCACTTTGAGGTCCTACCTGCCGTTCAATCGAAATCTGCTTCGAAGAAGGCACATACCGCCGGCGCTGAGCGCTAAGTGGCGCGTAGGGGCAGCGAAGTTTTGGGCAAGGTCCGGCGCGCGAGCGTCTGGCGTAAATCTGAGCATCTGGGGCTGTTCTTACCCTTCGGACTCGCTTAGCCGAGCGGAGATCCCTCGCCCGACACTCATTCTTCACCGCAGCTTAATATTCGCTTAACAAGACAAGCCTAATCATAGAGGTCTGATAGCCGAAGGGGCGCGTCGCGAATCCGCGCACGGCGGTGCGGACCCTACTCGATTAGATTGTCTCTGGCCAACCGCTCTGTGTGCTGAATCCGTACCTTGCAGCCGACGAAAAGGGTGGATATGCGCGCTCAGCGCCCGCCGCGGTATGTGGAGTCAAGTGCGGCCCTGGCCTCCTCCCCTACCGGCAGCCCAGATCGGGTAATCCGCTTTAACAGAGTTGTAACAAACCAGCGCCCAGCGAGCCTCTCAGACCACAAGAAGAATCCATGCCAGGGAGACGGGTTGAGAGCGGTCCGAGAGCTGGATTGCACCTCGTCTTGGCCGCATTACTCGACTTAGTCAGGTGCGGCTGTTTCTGAAGTCAATCCTTAACTCGCAGCCAAACCGCAGTGCAGGGAAAGGAGCAAGCATGCGCACTCACTATGATACGCAGTTCTCACCGTGTTTCTATTAGCTGTGTCGTGCCCCTTGACTGCTCAGATTGACCGGGCCAGTCTGAACGGAACCGTCACGGATTCCTCCGGCGGCGTCGTTCCTGGCGCCAAGGTGGATGCTATCTCAATGGAGACGGGCCTGGAATACACGGTGGTAACCAACCAGCATGGTATTTACGTGATTCCCGCGCTGCCGGTTGGGCAGTACACCGTGGTGTTCTCGCACAACGGCTTCGCGACCGTGCGCAACGAGGGAGTGGTGGTCCGCGTGGGGCAGAGACTCACGCTGGACGCTCAATTGAAGGTGGCCACTCCAACTACCTCGGTGGAGGTTCGATCCACTGCACCCTTACTCGACCGCAACTCTGCAGAGATGGGGGGTGTGGTGGGAGGAGCTGCCATCGAAAATCTCCCGGTGAATGGCCGCAACTGGGCCAACTTGCTGTTCTTGGTTCCCGGCGCCATTGACGACGGGGGCGGCAATCAGCGCACCATCCGTTTTGCGGGCCGGGCCCGCGACGACAACAACTACATGTTTGACGGCGTGGACGCTACCGGCATTCAGGAGCAAGCCCAGAAGTCCACAACCCGCCTTCAGGTGTCAGAGGATGCGATTGAAGAATACCAAGTGAATTCGGCCCTATATGACGCCGAATATGGCGCCGGCGCCGGAGGACAAGTGGATATCATCACCAAATCCGGCACCAACCAGTTCCACGGCGACGTGTTTGAATACCTGCGCAACAGCGCCCTTGACTCCCGCTCGTTTCTGGATCTCGATACCGATCCCACCGTAACAGGTCCCACACCCGTTCCGCCCTTCCGGCTGAATCAATTCGGCGGCAGCCTTGGAGGACCGATTCAAAAGGATAAGACGTTTTTCTTCGTGAATTACGAAGGGATTCGCCAGTTTCGAGGGCAAACCCTGCACGCTTTCGTTCCCAGCGCCTTGCTCCAGGATGAGGTCCTGGCAACTTCGCCGCAGATGGCGCCCATCATGCAGGCTTTTCCGGCCGGCCACATTTCAACCTGCACATTCAACCTCGGCCCGCCGTGCCAGGAAATCGACGAATACACCCACCTGGGATCCATCAGCATCCGGGAGGACAGCACCACCTTTCGTCTCGATCACAGGTTCAACGATCACACCCAGTTTTACATCCGCGGCGTGTACGACAACTCATTTACCACAGCGCCGCTCAACAATCTCTTCGACCTCCAGCAGATCAACACCCATCCGCAGAATTACGCCATCAGCCTCGCGCACATTTTCTCCCCGACCGTATTCAATGAATTCAAGTTCGGCCTTAACCGGGCGCCCTTCCACAATCCTCAAGTGGGCGCTTTCAGCCAGAATTACTCTGTGGCCACAGACAATTTCGAGGGACAGAATAACAACAGCACAGACCACGAGGTGGGCACGACCTTCGGATACATCGACAATGTGACCGTGGAGCACGGGCGGCACACCTTCAAGTTCGGCGGCGAATATCGCCGCATCTGGCTGAATCAGGGTCAAACGCAGGACTATGGACTGGATTTCACCGGCGGCGGCAACGCCGCTCTGATCAACGACCAGCTTAACAGCTTCACTTTGAAGAGCGGGTGGTGGAGCCTGGGCCTGCGGCACACGTTCATCCTTCCTTACTTCCAGGACCAGTGGAAGCTTCGGCCCAACTTCACGCTGAACATGGGTCTGCGCTGGGAGTACTACGCTCCCATCAGCGAGGCGCACGGCCGCAGCCGAATCTTCGACATTCAACGCTGCGCCAATGCCGTTCCCAATGATCCCGGAATCTGCCCCCAAGGCAGCGCGTTCTTCTTCCCCAATTATCGGAATTTCAATCCGCGCTTCAGCTTCGCCTGGTCGCCGACACGCTTCGACAACAAGACCGTGATCCGCAGCGGCTTTGGCATTTATAGTGGCGCCGGCCAGAACGACGACCTGAACGCCGGTTTGGAAAGCAATACCGACGCCATTTCACTGACCTCATCCGACGTGCCCAACCTTAGCTACCCCATCGAGCCGTTCATTCCTCTCGCCTCCACCACGGGGCGGACGCCGCGCGCCCTGTACCGAAGCCGCCGCGATCTATACGCTGAGGAGTGGGGTCTCTCCGTGCAGCAGATGCTGCCAGACAGTTTTGTTATGCAAGTGGGCTATTTCGGTACCGTTGGACACCGCCTGTTCGCCCGCAATTACATCAACCTCTGCGATAACACATTGGCGGAGCGCGAGGCGGGAATCTGCACTCGCCAAGTCGCAGGGGTCGGCGCCGTGGATATCAAGTACAACGACGGGAACAGCACTTTCAACAGCCTGCAGACATCCCTGCAGCGGCGCTTCGCAAGCGGATTTATGCTCGAAGCCAACTATCTGTACTCGCACTCCATCAACGACGGATCGATCGGCGGCGGTGAGTCCAACGCGCCCGAGAACGCGAACTGCCGCCGCTGCGACCGCGGTCCGAGCGTCTACGACATTCGCCACAGCCTGGTGGTGAGCGCGGTTTACGACCTGCCCTTCGGACCGGGCAAGCGCTACCTCAACAGCGATGGTTTTGCCGGCAAGGCATTGGGTGGCTGGCAACTCAGCGGAATTCAAGTCTGGCACACAGGCCACCCACTTACGGTCGTGGTAGATCGCGATTCGGCCTCTCTGCTTGACGGCAACTCGCACTCTGACCAGCGGCCCGACCTCGTGCCCGGCGTACCCATCATCCCGGCGAACCAGAACCCGAACAATTGGATCAATCAGAACTATCTGGCAGATGGTACGCCGGTGAGTCCCTTCGCCATTCCGGCGGACTTCACGTGGGGAAGCGCGGGCCGTGGCCTGGTGCGTGCGCCCATCACCTGGCAAACAGACCTCGCCCTCAGCAAAACCGCCAAGCTCACCGAGCGGCTCAGCTTGCAATTCACTGCGGAGGCTTTCAACGCCTTCAATCATGACCAGTACGCCGATCCGCAGATCGACGTCTCCAGTGGTGATTTCGGAATGATCAACACCACCGTAAACTTCAACAGCAACAACGACAGCTTTGCGCCAGACAACACAGGGTCCGGCACGCCACGGCAGTTCCAGTTCGCGCTGCGGTTGCTCTTCTAAACTGTGAGGCTACAAGCGATTGCTTGCGCTTGATGGCACGGCTGGGTCGCGGGCTTGAGCGCGGTAGGGGACTAGTTTGCGACCACTCAAACGCCAGGCGTCGCCCCAACTTGCGAGTTAGCCTGCCGTCGGATCGAGCGGCGCATAGATCCTTTTCCGATGTACGCGGTCTGGATAACGTAGCGCGTACCCCGCTCTCAAACCTGCGGTTTCTCCCTCAGATCGTGGCCTTCCCTTCGCTAGGCAGGCTGCGCTTGATCCACCACCAATCGGCACTGCTCCGCCCCGTGCTGCGGCGGCGCGCAGCCCCATGCTACTCTCAATCTGAGGGGCCGCAAGCATCACAAAACGGTGTAGGCACCACCGGGCGCGCAGCCCGCAGGCGCTGTGTTCGGCAGGAGGCTCTCATGCGCAAGGCCGTAATCATCCTCGGAGCCGTAATCATCCTGATCGTAATCGGGGCCGTCGTGTTCGTGGCCACGATTAACCCTAACGATTACTGGGGCACGATCCAGGCCAGGCTTCAGCAGCAACTGAATCGGAACGTCGGACTCGGCAACATGGATTTGCGATTGTTCCCACTGAGTTTTCGCGTGGCCAATCTCTCCATTGCAGACGATCCTACGTTCCAGGGCAGCCGCCCCTTTATCCGGACACAGGAACTGAGCGTCTCCGTCAAGCTCCTGCCCTTGCTGCGCAAGTCGGTGCAGATTGATTCCCTCTCTCTGCAGCACCCGAGCATCGAGCTGATCAAGAATGCGCAAGGTGTGTGGAACTTCGCCAGTCTAGGACGTGAAGTACCTGGCGGTCCGCCGGCGAACCGTGCGGCAACAGCGAAGGCCCCTTCAGAAAGGGCGCCCTCTGCGAGTTCCGGTTCCGGCTCCGGCCCGGGCTCCAGCGTGCAACAGCAACTATTACTGAAGGAGCTGACCATTGAGGATGGGCAGATCGCCATCACCGATCTGCAGGAACGGAAACCGCGAACGGTCTACGATCACGTCAACCTCAAACTGAGTGGCTTCACCCCTGACGCGCCCTTTGACATCGAAGCTGCGGTCCAGTTGCCCGGCCCGGGAAATCAACAAGTGAAGCTGCACGGCAGGGGTGGTCCATTCTCACATGTGAACCCCGTGGCCACGCCATTCAAGGGCACCCTGGACCTGAAAGGGGTGGGGCTGGCGGGATTACAGCAATTTTTGCAGAGCCCGGCTCTGGCCCACACGGATGGCCTCCTGTCGGGACATACAACAATCGACAGTCGAAACGGAAGGCTCTCAGCCTCCGGACAGATGCTGATGGAGAAACCACGGCTGCTCGGCTTCCAGATCGGGTACCCTATCAGCGCGGATTACGGCCTCAGCGACGACCTCACCCAGGATATGCTTTCGATAACCAGGGGCGCCCTCAAACTGGGACCCACTCCCATTTCAATCACCGGCGCCGTAAACTCCAAAGCCACTCCGGCGCAGTTGGACCTCACGCTGGTGGCGAATAACGTTTCCATCACGGAAGCTGCCCGCCTGGCGGCAGCGGCCGGCATGGCCTTTTCTCCGGGAACGACGGTGAACGGGCGTATCAGCGCCAACATTCAGGCGCGAGGCGCCGCCGATAAACCCGTATTGAACGGAACTCTGGGGGGACGTGACATCCTGATTTCCGGGAACGGCATCGCGAAACCCGTGCAGGTGAAGGCGCTCAACGTCGCCCTCAGCCCAACCCAAATCCGTTCCGACACCTTCAATGTTTCTTCCGGCGGGACCACGGCAGCAGGGCAATTCACCCTGACACAGTACGCGTCCAGCTCGCCGCAGGTGGACGCCAGTCTGCGCGCGCCCCGGGCGGCGCTGCCCGAGCTTCTCTCCATCGCGAAGGCCTACGGAGTGACCGGGCTCGACAAGATCAGCGGGGCGGGGACTCTCGGTATTGATCTGCACGCCGCCGGTCCCTTGAAAGCCATCAGCTCTGACCAGATCGTGCGCGCGCTCAACGGCAACATCGACGTCAACCTGAACAACGTGCACTACGCCGGTGTGGATCTCTCTTACCGACTGGAGTCTCTGTTAAGTACTGTCCCGGCAGGACGGAAGGATCAAGGTTTCACGAATTTCCAGAAAATGACGGGCAACGTTGTGGTGAAAAACGGGGTTGCGCAAACCACCAATCTCGAGGCCGCCCTTGATATCGCCAATGTGGGCGCGGCCGGCACCGCGGACTTGGCCAGCGAGGCGCTGAATCTGCACCTGAACGCTGTTTTCTCCAAGGCCTTCAGTCAGCAGGCGGGCGCCGCCAAGATGGGCGGCCAGAACGTGGGCAACCTCGTGAGCGCGGCGCTGACCAACAACCAGGGGGAAATGGTTGTACCGGCGATTGTCACCGGCACCTTCGGGAATCCGAGGTTCACACCTGACACTGAGAGAATGGCTCAGATGAAACTGAAGGGCCTGATGCCGACTGGAGACAATCCACTAGGTGGAGCGTCTTCTCTCCTGGGCGGACTTCTGGGACAGAAAGGGCAAACCGCGGCAGGTCAGCAGCAGCAGCAACAACAACAGAAACAAAACCCAGTAGACGAAATCATGGGCCTTTTCAGCAAAAAGAAGAAACAACCTTGAGCGCTTATCGAAAAACCTTCGGAAAACCGTGCGATTCCGACGCCGATCTCTGCCAGCCTGCATTTCTCACCAGGATTCGAGAAGGGCGGGGCTTCAGCCTGGCTTCAGCCCCGCCGAATCCTGCGAAATCGCGGAACACGTCAAATATCAATCCGACGTTGTAACGGCGGGGCTGAAAGCCCGCCCCTGGAGTTTGTACATTTTGAGGCCCGAAGGGCCGTACTGACAAAGCCCTGGGCAACGCCCAGGGCGATCAGCCAAGCCCAGCTAGACCTGGAGCCCTGAAGGGGCGAACCAAGGCAAACCCTCTCTGTCCCGCCGATAGCGTTCGTTGTCTTTAACGTCGTCGTGCTCCAGAAACCGTCGATACCCTCCTGAAAGATCGGCATGTGCTTGACCCCCTAGCGCCGCGACCAGCAGAGGCTCGCGGCCTTTAGCGGTGAAGAGCCGACGAACGTAGATTTGGAAGAGCGCTTGACCCATTCCGATACTTCCTTTTAGTTCGCCCTTTCAGGGCTACACTCCTCACACCGCGCGATGACTCGCCCTGGGCGTTGCCCGGGCGTTGCCCAGGGCTTTGATAGGGCGGCCCTTCGGGCCTCAAAATGTAGAAGCTCCAGCGGCGGGGCTGAAGCCGGCTGAAGCCCCGCCCTTCTCGAATCCTGGTGAGAAATGCAGGCTAGGCAGAGGAATCGCACTCTCGAACTCAAGGGACCGCGAACGCATCTTGCCCGGTACCGCAGACGAGGACATCGTCTCGAACCCGTGACGCCGTCTGCGTTACACTTGCTTCGCTAAAACGTCCGTAAACTAGCCTACATATCATGTTGATTTGGCTTGACACCGATACGTGTGCGTGATAAGGTGGGAGGCTTAAATGCGGGCGGGGCGCCAAATGCGGACGCGTACCGAACAAAGGCGCAGGTTCGGGGTGGGGCCGGAGCAGACATCTGTAGATAACTACATGGTAACATGCCCCCAAAAGTGCCGCCACCCCCCACCCCCCTACCCCCCAAAGCCAAGAGGTTATTTAGAATCAATAGATAAGCGAGATTCGGGTTCGTGCCAAAGCCAAGAAGTTACGTGCAATCAGCAATTTGGTGGCTTTGTGTAAATTTTACACAAAGCCAAGAAATCCTTTGGAATCAGCGCACGCTTGGCACGTAAAATTTGCTCAAAGCCACCGTTCCGAGCGCGATTTGTAAAGCGATGCTCAGGCCACCGGCGACCCCGGCTACACGCAAGCAAACAGAGCAAAGGCCCGGGCCGGAACAGAGCGAGCAGAACTAAGAAGCTTGTCATTCGGAAGGCGAGGCAGACCGCGAATGGACGTCCGGCGTGAAGCCGCAATTCCTCCTGCCGGAGAGACAAGAATTTGACACGCTGGTGACAAACGCCGGCGACGATAACAGGAAAATGGCCAAAGCGAGTCCGGCTGCGGGAAATGGCCGGTGAAATGACACCTCGCAAAGGAGCTGCAATGAATAACCGGAGTTTAGCGCGATTAATCGACTGGTTCTCTCTGCCCTTGTTGCTTGCACTAACGGTCAGCGGTGCGGCGCAAACCTACACCGTCACGGATCTGGGTCCGGCGAGCAATAATTCCAGCGGCGCGCGCGGCATCAACGCTGCCGGCCAGATCACGGGATACGCCAACAGTTCCAGCACGAAAAGCGGCGTCTTCCTATATACCGGAGGCAAGATGAAGAGCCTGGGGACGCTCGGCGGAACCACGGGCATCGGCTTCGCCATCAATGCCTTGGGACAAGTGGCAGGCTACTCGACGCTCTCGGACGGCACCTACCGAGGCTTCATCTCGGCCGGCGGCAAGCTGAAAAGTGTGGGGACTCTGGCGAGCACTTACAGTGACGCTGAGGGCATCAATGACGTCGGGCAGGTGACGGGCGCGTCTTCCAGTGCGGACGGAGAGACTCACCCCTATCTTTACAGCAATGGGAAACTCACGGACCTTGGGACGCTTGGCAGCCACGCCACGTGGGCATGGAATACCGGCGAAGCCGTCAACAACTCGGGCGAGGTAGTAGGCTGGTCTTACAACGCACAGGGCAATTTCCTCGGCTTCCTTTGGAGCAACGGGCAGATGCAGAGCCTGGGGACGCTGGGGGGCGATTGGAGCCAGGCGTTCGCCATCAATGATCTGGGGCAGATCACGGGTCAAGCGTATATCGGGGGCAATATCGGCGCCGACGCGTTTCTCTATGACGGGGGAGTGATGCAGGATCTCGGAACCATCACGAGCCCGAGCGGCGGCAACGGCCAGTACAGCGACGGTTTGGGCATCAACAGCACCGGCGTGGTGGTGGGTGAATCAACCTACCAGAAGAGTGCGGCGTCGATTGTCTACCACGCCTTCGTGTACAGCAACGGCAAAATGCAGGACCTGAACAAGCTCATTCCCGCGGGCTCGGGATGGGTGCTTTCGACGGCCTACAGCATTAACGATGCAGGACAGGTCGTCGGATATGGCACGCACAACAAACGGCAGCGCGCGTTCCTGTTGACGCCACAATAACAGAAGCGATGGGTGGTGTCAGGCGGGCTCTACGACGCCGGAGGGAGCCGCTCCGCATGACGCCTTGGCTTCCTCCACGCTGTTGTAAACGTCGAAGATGGTGGCAATCTTGGTGATGACGAGCTGCTCGCGAAGCAATTGGGTGAGATTCGCGAGCTTGATGCGGGCTTCCTGGTACCGGGCGGAGGCAAACGCCCCCACCAGCGCGCCCAGGCCGGCGCTGTCTACAAAGTCCACGCCGGCCATATCAAGGATGAGGCACAGGCTCCAGCCCCATTTTTCTTTGTACCATTTGGCGTTGTCGAGAACCAGCGCGATCCGGTTGCGAAACTGCGCGGTTCCCTCGCCGAGAGTGATACGGCCCTTTATAGGCCCAGCACGGTGACGGGTCCCGAGAGGTTCTCTGTAATCTCGATTGCCATGGCGGTTGTCTCAAGAAGCGCCTTGAATTTGCCAGAGGCTGGCCGCACTTCAAACGTGCGAGTTTAGCACGGAAGACCGCACCTTGAGTTACGGCAATGTTACACACCGGGGCGCGTCGCGTCCGGCGTCAGAAGCTGCCAGGTTTCTGCAGGTAGACTGTGGGATTCACTTCACTTCGCTCCCGCGCCGAGCTGCCAGGAGAAAAACGAAAGCTCGTCCACCAACTCATCAATTTGCTTCGAGAGCGGCCGGCCGCCTGAGTGCCCCGACTTGGTATCGTAACTCAGTAAGATGGGACGGTCGGAACGATTCTCCGAGCTCGCAGCCCATTGCAGCATGGCGGCCATTTTGCGCGCGTGCAGCGGCGCTACGCGGGTGTCGCCATCGCCCGTGACAAATAGCACCGCGGGATAGTCCGCGCCTTGCTTCACGTTCTGATACGGCGAGTAAGCGTACAGGACTTTGAACTGTTCGGCGTCCGCGACGGCGGCTCCGTACTCCGGCACCCAGTAGCGCGCCACCAGGAAGTTCTCGTAGCGCAGCATGTCGAGCAGCGGATAGCGGCACACAACAGCCCGGAAAAGATCAGGCCGCTGGGTGAGAGCAGCACCCACCAGCAGGCCGCCATTACTCTGCCCGGTGATGCCGAGCTTCGAGGGGTTCGTATAATGATTGTCGATCAGGTATTGGGCCGCGGCCAGAAAGTCATCAAACACGTTCTGCTTGTTCTGCAGCATACCGGCCTTATGCCACTTCTCGCCGAACTCGCCGCCGCCGCGCAGATTGGGCACTGCGAAAACGCCGCCGCCTTCGACCCAAGCGGCCGCTTCCGCCGAAAAGCTGGGCAGCAGACTTACATCGAAGCCGCCGTAGCCGGTGATCAGCGTAGGGTTGGAGCCGTCCCGCCGCGTCCCTTTTCGATCGGCGATGAACATGGGCACGCGCGTTCCGTCCTTGGAGGCGTACCACACCTGATGGACTTCGAAGTCATCACTTTTGAGCGGAACCTCCTCCCGAGCCCAAACTTCGGGCTTGGCCTGCTCCACGTCGTAGCGATAAATAGTCGGCGCCTGGGCGAAGGAGGAAAACTCATAAAAGACGTTGGGGCTCTCCCAGCGGCCGGAGACACCCGACGCCGAGCCTAACGCGGGCAGCGGAATCTCGCGGCCTTCACCGCCGCCAGCCTCAAACACTTTGAGCTCGGCGTGGGCGTTGTGGACGTAATTCACGAAGAGCTTTCCGCCGGCCGCAGAGATGCCTTCAATCACGGCTTCGCTTTGCGGCACCACCTCGCGCCAGTGGTCGCGTGTGGGTGTCGCCAGATCCGTCAGAAATATGCGGCCGTTGGGTGCGTTCCAATTGGTCTGGATGTAGAGCCGGTCGCCGGCCAGGTCACCGCTGAAGCGAGCAGTAATGTCATTGACCACCGGCCGCACGGGAGTCTGCGCTGCCAAATCCTGGAGGTAGAGTTCCGTCTTCTCCGAGGCGGAGCCGTGGAGAACGTCGATGAGAAGATAGCGGCCGTCATCGGAGAGTCGCGAAAAGGCGATGTCACCCAGGCCCAAGTTATCACCGAAGATCTGCTTGTCACTTGCCGGGTCGCTACCCAGCGCATGGTAAAAGATGCGAGGTCCGGCTTGAATGCGGCGTGCGTAATAGAAGCCGGATTTGTCGGGCTTAATGGAGACGCTGAAATAGTTGCCCTCGGGCAACACGTCGGCAAGTTCGTGCCGCGAGTCGGTCTGCATCAGGTGGATGCTCACCTCGTCCTTGCCTCCGCGGCGGACGAAGTACGCCATCAGCTTTCCGTCCTTCGAGAAATCCATGAGTCCCACGCTGGTGCTGTGGTCGGGGCTCAAGGGATGCGGGTCAAGCAGCACGTGGTCTGGCCCGTCCAGACCCTGGCGCATATAAAGCACAAAAAGGTCCTGGCCGGCCTTGCGGCGCTCAAAGAAATACCGGCCGCCGTGCTCGGAAGGGGTTCCAATCACGTCCACGTTCATCAGGGCCGTCAGGCGCTGCCGCAGCACGTCTCGCCCGGGCAGGCCGTCCAGAATGGGGCGCGAGTAGTCGTCCTGGGCCTCAATCCAGGCCCGCGTGTCGGGACTGTTCTGGTCCTCCAGCCACTGGTAGGGATCGGCCACCTTGGTGCCGAAGTAGTCGTCCACCACGTCGTCGCGGCGAGTCGTTGGTGGCGCCGAAGTAGATCCGGCGGCGAACAGGGCGCTCGCCCCAGCGAGCAGCAAAAGCATGATGAATACCTCCGGAAAGGCAAGCTTGCTGTAAATCAAACGATGATTCAGCTTATTCATAGTGGCCTCAGATGGTGGATTGTAGCGGGAATGCACGCACGAAGGTAGCAAATTAACGTGCCAGCTGGGTTTCACCCCCGACAGGTCTGCGAAGGCAATCGACGGCGGATGTATACTACCGAATCGAGAAAACGACATTGTCATTCGATCAGCTAAGACCCAACGCGAACGTCGCGACCTCGGCGCTCGCCACCAAGGAATCGCATGCGCTCATTCGCTGTGACACCACGTTTGCTTCGACCGTTCCTGGTAACGTCGCTTGCGCTCCTGGCCACTTCGAGCGCCCGGTCGCAGGATGCAGGCTCGCCGCGTGCGCTGACCGTCGATGATTACGCGCGGGCCGAGAAATTCATGGGATACAACACCAATCCTCTGGTTGGTCACGCGGGGCGGCCCGAATGGACCAGCGACGAGCGCCTTTGGTATTACGACACGGACGCGACGGGCGCGCGCTTCGTGATGTTCGATCCGGTGACGCTCGCCAGGACGCCGGCCTTCGATCACGTGAAGCTCGCAGCGGCGCTCTCAGCGGCGTCAGGGCACACTTACGAGGCCAACAAACTGCCGTTGAGTGCGATTGAGTTTTCGGCGGACGGGCAGTTCGTTTCATTCAACGTCGGCCGGCGGCGTTTCCAGTGCGACCGCGAAGGCGCCAAGTGCACGTCGGAGAGCGGCATGGAAGTGGCGCCAGGCAGGCCGGGCGGGCGCACTACGAACGAAGGGGCTTCCCCGGACCAGAAGAAAGCGGCTTTAATCCGCGATTACAACCTGTGGGTGCGCGACGTGGCCAGCGGCAAGGAGAGTCAACTCACCACCGACGGCGTCAAAGATTTCTCTTACGCGCTCGATAACGCGGGCTGGGAGAAGAGTGACCGTCCCATTCTGCTGTGGTCTCCGGATTCCAAGAAAATCGCCACCTTTCAGCAAGACCAGCGCAAGGTGGGCGACATGTACCTGGTGGAGACCAAGGTGGGGCATCCGACGCTCGAAGCGTGGAAGTACCCGTTGCCCGGGGACGAGAACATCGCCACTATCCAGCGGGTGATCATCGAGGTGGACACGCCAAAGGTGATCCGACTGCAAATGCCGCCTGACCCGCACCGGTCCACGCTTTGTGATGACATCGCCTGCCGCGCCAGCCAGTTTGCCGAACCGGGCAACTGGACGGACGTGGAGTGGACTCCGGATTCCACCCGGCTGGCCTTTGTTTCCACTTCGCGCGATCACAAACAGGAGACGCTGCGCATTGCCGACGCCGCCACGGGCGCAGTGCGCGACGTGATGGAAGAGCGCGTGGCCACCCAGTACGAGTCCGGCCAGGGCAGCGCGAACTGGCGCATTCTGCCCGGCTCCAACGAATACATCTGGTATTCCGAGCGCGACAATTGGGGGCACCTCTATCTTTACGATCTGGCCACCGGGAAGCTCAAGAACCAGATCACCTCCGGCAACTGGGTTGTGACGCAAATGTTGCGCGTGGATGAGAGAGCCCGCACGGTGTACTTCCTGGCCGTCGGGAGGGAGCCTGGCAATCCTTACTTCACGCATCTCTATCGCGTCGGCTTTGACGGCCAGGGACTCACGCTTCTCACCCCCGAAGACGCCAACCATCAAGTGACCCTTTCGCGTTCCGGGCGCTACTTTGTGGACACCTACTCCAAGCCCGACGTCCCGCCGGTGACCGTGTTACGTAATGCTGACGGCAAGCTGCTCGCCACCATCGAGAAGGCCGACATCTCGAGGCTGGTGGCCGCAGGATGGAAGCCGCCGCAGCCCATCACCGTGAAGGCGCGCGACGGCTCGACTGACCTTTACGGCCTCATGTTTTTGCCTACGCACCTCGACCCGCAAAAGAAGTACCCGATCGTGAATCATATTTATCCCGGGCCGCAGGGAGGCAGCGTAGGAAGCTGGTCATTCAGCGCCGCGCGCGGTGATACGCAGGCGCTGGCGGAATTGGGATTCGTGGTGGTGGAAATCGAAGGCATGGGAAATCCGGACCGCTCCAAGAAGTTTCACGACTTCTATTACGGCAACATGGGCGACAACACACTGCCCGACCAGGTGGCCGGCATGAAGCAACTGGCCCAGCGCTACGCCTGGATCGACCTCGACCGCGCCGGCATCTACGGCCACTCCGGCGGCGGCTACGCGGCGGCGGACGCCATGTTCCGTTACCCCGACTTCTTCAAAGTCGGCATCTCGGAAGCCGGCAACCACGACAACCGCGAGTATGAAGACGACTGGGGCGAGCGCTATCAGGGTCTGCTTGTTCATGAGGCCGGCAGCGGGACGAATTACGAAGACCAAGCCAACGAGAATATCGCCAAGAACCTCAAGGGTCACCTGCTACTAGCGCACGGCACCATGGATGACAACGTGCCGCCCTACAACACGCTTTTGGTGGTGAATGAGCTCATCAAAGCCAATAAGGACTTCGATCTGCTCCTGCTTCCGAATCGTCACCACGGATTCGGAAATGAGCCCTACATGGTGCGGCACCGTTGGGATTATTTCGTTCGCTATCTGATGGGCGCCGAGCCGCCGAAGGAGTACGAGTTGAAACCGCCGTCTGATTCCTTCGGGGGACCACCGCAGTAATGCGGGCGCAGCTCGGAGGCCGCGACTCAATTCGGTTGTTCGAATGGCGCGGTGGCTCGCTTGAGCCTCAACGAAGCTAAGGTTGTTTACGGGCGGCCGCGCCAGAAACGACGTAGACTACCGCCAGTTGCAGTTCAACATGGTATAGATATTGGTGCGAGGCCCAACCGAGTCCGCCCGCTCGTGAAGCCCTGCGGGCAATCCGCGGCGGTTGCGTGGCAACAAGGAGGTCCAAATGAAGCGAAAGGTCGCGGCCCCGCAGCGGTCGCGTCAGCCGAAGACAAAGAACGACAATCTACTGATTGAGGTGGGCCGCACGATTGGTACGGCTCTGGGCGCGGCCGCCGTCAGGGCAGAGCGGGCCCGCGAGGAGGCGCAAAAAGCCGTAAGTGCCGCCGGGGCTGAGCTCAAGCAAAAGGCGGCTCGTGCGACCGCGCGGCTCAAACGCAAAGTCGAAGCCACGGCTACCCCACAGCCGGCGACGCGCAAAAAGGCGCGCACATCCGCGCCCAGGCGCAAGAAGGTGGGAAGCCGGTCCCGGAAGACGTCATGAAACATCCCGGCGCAGCGCGAGGAAGGAACGCAGGGCCGCGTTGACCGTTTTTGACGATTTGAACCTGGCGGCCACGTCCGGTTCGAGAATCACGGCTACCGAGTCGCTAGCGAACTTCCCTGCAAACCGGTTTGGCTTGGCCCGGCCATAGTCGAACCGATATTCCTTCCGCATGCTGGGCCTTGTGCCTTGACGCTTCTTAGCAGGGGATGTTTTTCTCATAGTCTTCGCGCATAGCTATCTTGAGCCGGGGCTTCCGGCACCGCGAATCACTTTGCCGGGCAACGCGTTGGTCATCTTTCCGTGCTCGATCACGGGGGTCCCGTTCACCAGGACGCATTCCATGCCCTCGGAAAGCTGGTTCGGATTGTCGTAGGTGGCGAGGTCGCGAATCTTCGCAGGATCGAACACCACCACGTCACCCCACATACCTTGCTTCAGCACTCCGCGATCGGCCAAGTGCAGGCGCGCCGCGGGCCAGGCGCTGAACTTGCGGATGGCGTCCTCCAAAGTCAGCTTATGCTCCTCGCGCACATACTTGCGCAGAATGCGGGGAAATGTGCCGTAGGCGCGCGGATGGGGATGCTCCGTGCCCAACAGCCCCGTGGGCGCCGTTCCCGAAGAGTCGTTGCACACTGACACCCAGGGCTGTTCGAGGGCCAGCGCCACATCAGGCTCCGACATACCGAAAACAGCCGCGTCGGTTTGTGCCTTGTCTTTTACCAGCAAATCAAACATGGTGTCGATGGCGTCCTCGTGCCAGCTCGCTGCAATCTCGTTGATCCGCTTGCCCTGAAGCGGCACGAGCGGCGGTTGGTTCACCACTGCCACCAGGATGTCCTCGGGCCCTCGAATCTCTTGCCATTCGTTGTCCCAAGCTTGGCTGGGTGTTTCCATCTCCTTGCGAATCCGAACACGCGTGGCCGGGTCCTTAAGGCGTTCGATCAGCTTGGCGTCACCGCCGTCGTGCGCCCAGGGAGGAATGAAAGCCGAAAGCGAGTTGAACCACGCGGTATAGGCATAGGTGTCGGCGGCCACGTCCACCCCCTCGCGCCGCGCCTGGTTGATGCGCGCGATCACGTCCGGCATCTTGCCCCAGTTGTTCTTCCCAGCCGCCTTAAGATGCCAGATTTCCACTGGAATCTGCGCCGCCCAGCCGATGCGAACCGCCTCGTCCAGCGCCGCCATTTCTCCATCGCCTTCGTTGCGCATATGGGTGGCGTAGATGCCCCCAAACCGCGCCGCTTCCTTGGCCAGGGCGATGAGTTCGTCGGTAGACGCGTAAGGCGCGGGCGCGTACTCCAGCGCCGTCGAGACGCCCAAGGCTCCCGCCTGCATGGCCTGGTCCACCAGTAGCCGCATTTGGTCAAGCTCTTCGGGCATGGGCGCGCGATCCACATCGCCCAGCACCATCCGGCGCACCTGAGTGGCGCCCACATAGGTCCCGAGGTTGATGCCCATCCCCTGCTTCTCGAGCCGCGCGAAGTATTGGGGGAGCGTGCGCCAGTCCGGAGTGAGGTGGTAGTGCTCGTACAGGGGCCGGTCGGCCGCGATTATGGCATCGTTCAGCGGCGCTACGGACCCGCCCTCGCCCGTGATCTCCGTGGTGATCCCCTGGTAGATCTTCGACGGCAGGTGCGGGTCAACAAGGATGGTCAGCTCCGATTGGCCCAGCATGTCGATGAACCCGGGCGCCACCACCATGCCCCGGGCGTCAATCACTTGCTTCGCAGAAGCGCCAGCGAGATTGCCCAGTGCGGCGATGCGTCCGTCCCGGATGCCCACGTCGCCCGAAACCCAAGGCGAGCCGGTGCCGTCAATCACGTGACCGTCACGGATGATGACGTCGTAAGAGCCTTCCTGGGCCAGCCCAGTCGAGCCCAAGGCAGCGAACAGCACAAGAAGTGCGCCGGCCGTTGCCAGCCTGGTCCCGGAAGGGACGAAGCAGCAGAGGCGCTGCAAGATTGCGGACAGCCATGCCATGGTTGCGGACCCTCCGGAGTTAACGCGTGCAAATAAAAGAGCAAGTGTAGCGCGTACGCCGCGGTTTAGGTCTGGGGTTTTTGGGTGGATGGCAGGAACGCCAGGTCGTGCGCGGTATTGCCTTTCAGAAACTGCGCGCTACTTGCTTGCTCGTTTTTTGTTGATAACCATACGACAGGGTCGTGCCCTCCGCGATGTAGGCCGCCCCCAGGTCGCAAGGCGCGCACATGGCAAACAACCGCATGGATGCACCACCTGCGAGGGAAGCCACGTTTGACACCACGGTCCACTCTTCTACCATGGGGTAGCATGGAGGTAGATTTCAGCGCTGATTTCGAATCCATATCAAGGCGCGGGCTCTCTCTCACGCGCTTTCCACGTCGTGGCCGGGCGGGCCGCAAGCTCAACACCCGCGAACTCGTGTTTCCCGGCCTGCCCTTTCTGGCTGTCTATCGCACCCGCGAGGATGTGATTGAAATCAACCGCACCCTGCGTGGCGCCCAGAACTGGCCTTAGAAAAATCCCGGCTAGGGCAGAGTCAGCTCACTAACGAGGTCCATTCAAACCCGTAACCGATGATGTCTGGGGTCTCGCCACTACGCGGGCGACATTTCGCTTGACCTATGATGTTTTGTCATATATAAGAGAGTAAAATGGATTGGAACTGAGCCTATGTCAATTACCAAAGGCGCACATCGCAATACCGGCAGTTCTGGCTGCAGGTTGGGAACGGGGCGGGGCTCGACGCTGTTCCAAATACATGGGGCGAACTTGCGCCAGATTACGAGGCTTATGACGTTGAGGCTTGTGACGTTGACATACCTTTGGAAGCGCGGTGTGAAAAAGCTGGATCTTTTCGCGGGAATGATTTTGGCGAAATCGGCAGCGGCAGGGACACTTCAGAAAATCGCGAAATGAAGGAGGGTCCCACGATGTTATTGATAACAAAGGATCGATTTTTGGAACCCACGATGTTGTTGAAAACAAGACAGATAGCTTAGCATGGCCACGATGTTTATGATAAAAAGCAACTTAATCAATAAATTCCTTCGAAGCACAGTCATTCCGGCAAAGGCGGGAATCCACCCGGTGCAAGCCCTCGGAAACGCGGTGTGAAAGGATTGGATTCCGCTTTCGCCGGAATGACTGCGATCAGTGCTGTCCCCTCCGTTGAAAACCAGCGGCCACAGGCTGAAGGGGGCGGGGCGTAGGTTAAGAATTCAAAATGTTACGAAAAAACCTCTCATATTATTGAAAACAAAGACCATGATTTTTATGAACCCGTCATCATACTGAAAACACAGTATTTATTCATAATAACCATTCAAGTTATTGATAATTAATACAGTTATCTGCCGACGAGAATTTGGCAGTTTGTTGGACGCTGCATTTGAGCCTGAATATCAAGTTGGTCCGCAGGCCCACGACGTCTTGGTAGCCAAGTGGGCAATACCCTCGCCCGACCTTGACACTCGTCGCCTGTAAGTGTCAAATAGTTGATTCAGTAAGCTTCATGCTAGCAACTGTGAAACGGGCCCTGAATGTTTGAGAACTTGCGGGCCGATTTGCGCCGAAGCATCGCCAACCGCAAAGACGGCACCTGGAAGCAGCACCGGATCATCAAGACGATAAAGGCCTTAGGGAACCTTGGCGTTTGGCCTATCCTTGCCTATCGCCTCGGGCATTGGGCGTTGAAACTACGAGTGCCGGTGCTGGG
This sequence comes from Terriglobia bacterium, assembly GCA_035578005.1. Lineage (GTDB taxonomy): Bacteria > Acidobacteriota > Terriglobia > UBA7540 > UBA7540 > Gp13-AA77. Next base: position 70,505 of record DATJYK010000243.1, on the reverse strand, counting down.
AACGGTCATGCGGTTGCTGGCGTTCATCGCGCGGCAGTCGGCGATGATCTGGACCGGCGTCTTTATCCATCCTGCCGCCGATATCGGGCCCGGGCTCGTTATTCACACCTGGTTCGGCGTCTTCGTAGGAACAACGAAAATCGGCAAGAACTGTACGCTGGCGAGCGGCGTGCTCATCAGCCACGCCACGCGCTCGATTGGCGACAACGTTTATTTTGGCGCGGGCGCCAAGATCATCGGCGACACCAAGATCGGCAACAACGTGGTGATCATGCCGAATAGTTTGGTGATGGTGGATGTGCGGGACGATACCACCATCGCCGGTGTGCCGGCGCGGATCAAGCTGCGCGGAGGCCGTCCGCAGCGCTTCGAAGCCCGAAAGCTAAATGGGGACATAGGCAAACCGGTAGCCGCGGCGGCGGCAACACCGTTGAAGGCCGTGACTGCGCCTTCAAATCCAGCCGATCCTCACACCGCAACGCCGAGCACGTCTGGCGGAGTGGCGGCAGTGCGGGTGTCCAGTCCGAAGGTCCAGTAAAATAGTGCTTTAGAGCTGTACGGCCGCAAGGTGGCCTGCCTCACTTGAGAAGACGAACAACTGAGGGAAACTCTTGGATTTTGCCTGGACTGAAGAACAGGAAGCTTTGCGCCGCTCGGTGGTTCCGTTCGCCCAGAAGGAGCTGATCGGCGATATTATTGAGGAAGACTGGCGGCAGGAATTCTCCTGGGACGGTTGGAAAAAGTGCGCCGAATTCGGAATCCAGGGCTTGCCTGCATCTGAGGAGTACGGCGGCGGCGACGCGGACATTCTCACCACGGTCTGCGCCTTCGAGGCTTTGGGTTACGGCTGCCGGAACAACGGGCTGATCTTTTCGATCGGCGCGCATCTCTCGGGTTCGGTCATCCCCTTGATGCGGTTCGGAACCGAGGCGCAGAAGCGGAAGTATCTCCCAAAGCTGGCGCGCGGCGAATGGGTCGGTGCTGCGGCTGGTACCGATCAGGGTGTTAACCCAGGAAAGGAACACGGGGAAGGTTCCGCAAGCGGCCACCCGGGCGCGCTCAACACCAGCAGGGCGTCCGAGGATCGCCGCCTGCGTGCCCATCGAGAGGGCAACCAATGGGTGCTGAACGGGTCACAGAACTTTGTTAGCAACGCGGGGCTGGCAGACCTGGTGATCGTTCTTGCTGGCGTTGATTCGGAGGCTGGCAAACCCGGCACGGGTGCCTTCATTCTTGAAAGGAACGCGCCAGGCTTTGCAGTCGGCCCGACTCTCGAAACAATGGGCTTGAGGACGTCTGCGGCGGCGGAGATCACACTGACCGATTGCCAAGTGCCCGAGGAGCATGTGCTTGGCGGAGATTTGGGACCCGCTGTGCTGAAGGCCGCGAAGCAGTGGGAGCAGCTCTGCAGTCTCGCGAGCCAGGTCGGGATGATGCAGCGTCAGCTTGAGATCTGCGCCCGCTACGCGGCTGAGCGCACGCAGTTTGGGCAGCCGATCGGGAGATTCCCGGCCGTCGCCGCCAAAGTGGCGGAGATGGACATCCGCCTGGAAGCGTCGCGCCTGCTGCTTTATCGGGCAGCCTGGCTAGCCGGACCGGGCAAGGACGCGGAGCGTGAAACGGCTATCGCGAAGGCTTATGGAGCTGAAGCTGCGGTGCAATCCTGCCGGGATTCGGTGCAGATCCATGGCGGGTATGGCTACATGACGGAGTACCAGATCGAGCGCGACCTTCGCGACGCCCTCGCCGGAAAGATGTATGCCGGTTCGACCGACGCGCAGAAGATGACCATCGCGAGACTACGGGGACTGTGAAATCAGTGACAAGTTACGAGTGCCAAGTGACAAGAATTATGAACGGTGAATGATGAAGGATGAAAAGAGGAAAGTCAGGGGTCAGAAAGCGAAAAACCAACAAGTCACTGGAAGCATGAACTCTGAACTAGCCACGAACTACGAGCTTCGAACCGCCGATTACGGACAACGAGCAAGTGACAACGGACGACTGACCACGGACAAATGCCTTTTCTACTGAACCAGCTCCTGACCCGGAGCGCCGAACGATACCCTGAGCGGCCCGCTATCTGGGCGCGTGGGCGATCGCTTGCCTACCGGGAACTCGAAGAGCGCTCCAACCAGCTCGCGCATCTGCTTCGCGAGCGCGGCCTGCGCAAGGGCGACCGTGTGGGACTCTACTTTGCCAAGGCCGTCGAGAGCGTCGTTGCTATGTTCGGCGTGCTCAAAGCGGGAGGCGTCTACGTGGCACTTGACCCGGGAGCGCCGGCGCAGCGAGTGGAGTACATCATTCAAAACTGCGGCATGCGCGGGCTCGTCAGCACCACCGGCAACCTCGCTGAGCTGAATCCCCATGCCATTCCCTCGGTGGAATTCAGCGTGTTGGCCGATCAGAAGGCGGTCGCGGCTGCCGCAAATCAGATTCCTTGGTCGGCGCTCGCCAGCTTTCCGGAATCTCATCCGCCCGTCCCGTTTCAGCCCACCACGCTCGACCTCGCCTACATCATCTACACCTCAGGCTCCACGGGCCGGCCCAAGGGCGTGATGCTGACTCATCAGAACGCGTTGACGTTCGTCCAGTGGTGCGCGGACGAGTTTCAGGTGCGGCCGGAGGATCGTCTTTCAAACCACGCGCCGCTGCACTTTGACTTGTCGGTGTTTGACGTTTATAACGCCATCGAGGCCGGAGCCTGCACGTACATGATCCCGGAAGACGTGCAACTCTTTCCCGCCAGCCTCGCGCGGTTCATCGTGACGCAAGGGATCAGCATCTGGTATTCGGTACCCTCCGCGCTGGTTTTTCTGATCTTGCACGGCAAGCTCTCCTCGCTCGATCTTTCCAGGCTCCGCATCATTCTGTTTGCCGGCGAGGTGTTCCCCATGAAATACCTCCGCCAACTTGCCGCGATGGTGCCCCACGCCGCTCTTTACAATCTCTACGGACCGACGGAAACCAACGTGTGCACTTACTATCCGGTGGACCGCGGTGCCTTGGAAACGCTCGACCGGTTGCCGATTGGGCGCGCCTGCTCGAACACCGAAGTGTTCGCCGTCGATGAGAGCGATGCTGTGGTTAGCGAGCCCGGACGCGAAGGCGAACTTTACGTGCGCGGCCCGTCCGTAACTCCCGGCTATTGGGCCGACCTCGAAAAAACTCATAAGATGGTGGTTCCCAACCGGTTTCAGCCTCATTTCGAAGAGAAAGCGTACCGCACAGGCGACCTGGTGCGGCTGCGGGGCGACGGTGATTATGACTTCTTGGGACGCCGCGACAACCAGATCAAGAGCCGTGGGTACCGGATTGAGTTGGGCGAAATCGAAGCTGTTCTGCTCGCGCACGCGGACGTTCGCGAAGCGGCAGTGCTGGCCATTCCGGATGAGGAAATCGGCGCGCGCCTGCGGGCCTACGTGGCGCTCAACAACGGTGTCCCGCTTACCACGGCCGCTCTGACCGAGCACTGCGCTTCCCGGCTGCCGCAATACATGATTCCGGAGCGCATTGACGTTCGCGAGATGCTTCCCAAGACGTCCACGGGTAAGATTGATCGAGTGAAGCTTGCTTCCGAGGCTGCAGCGTAATGGTAAGGGATCACTCCGCGTGGTGACTGGCAGACTGCGAAACGGCGTCGGAGGCTTGTGATTTCGAACGGGACGGAGTTTCGGGCCTTAACCTGACATTGCATTGTGGGCCTTGTGGTAAGGCGTGGACAAACGCGGGCTCTTCTGAAAAAATATCTAATCCAGCGAGGGGAGAGACATGCAGGATACTCAGTCAACTAAAGACCAGATTCGTCAGTGGGTGCAGGAAACCGCCGAACGAAAGGGCCTCGGCGCGGTGACGGATACGGAATCGCTGACCGAGAACGGCGTGATTGATTCACTCGCCATCTTCCGGCTGGTGAGTTTTTTGGAAGACACGTTCGGGGTTCGGATTGCCGACGAAGAGATCGTGAACGACAATTTCAAAAGCGTCGATGATATTGACCGGCTGGTCCAGTCCAAGCTGGGTTCCAAGGTGTAACGCCTAGACGGATTTTCGACCTTCCTCCAAATGGGATTCGCCGCACTCGGGCTAGCCGCGAAGGCTGGTTAGCTGGGCCCTTGGCTGCGATTGCCATCCAATGTCCAGCTAAGCGTTGTAGGTTCAATGTCTTACATTTGCTTGTTGCCTTGACGCCTCAGTTTTCTAGCCTTGGCACGGTAACTTTTCGGCTCCTCGGGTCATCAGAAGAGTGTAAGGGTGTTTTGGGTCTGGGCTAGGCGGATTCTGCGTCCAACCTTCAGAGCTACTGCAGCCGCACGTTTAGGCACAAGTGCCGTCAAAAACAGAATGGAGAGGTTACGGATGGCTATCAAAGTGGGGCAGTACGTGCACCATGCCAAGTACGGTAATGGAATCATTGTGGAGCGCGACGATGATCGGACCACGGTGGACTTTGACACTGCGGGCGTCAGGAAGTTCGTGACGGCGATGGCCTTCTTTGAGGCGGCCGAGGGCGAGGCCCCGAAGAAAAAGCGGGGCGCGCGCCGGGCGAAGTCGCAATCCCTCGCTTCGTCAGGAGACGTTGGCACGCCGGTGGTGGTTAATTAGACTGGCGGCTTGAAGGCACTTTGATTCTTTGAGGCCCCGGATGGACTTCGCAAGTAGCGAGCCTTCGGGGCCTTTGGTTTTCTGGCGGGTCGGATCGACCTTAGTGGAAATCATGAGAGGCGATGCCGGCGCGGCTGACGGTTAGGGGCCCGATGCGTTCAGCCTTTACAGAGATCACGCCGTCCTGATTCTGAAGCCTGCCTTCAATCAGCAGAAACGGCTCACGCACAACCACCACGCGGTATTGTTCAAAAAGATCTGGCGTAACGATGACATTCGCGATACCCGTTTCGTCTTCGAGGCTCAGAAAAACGAAGCCCTTGGCGGTGCCAGGACGCTGGCGGACGATCGCCGCGCCCGCCACACGCACGTGTCGGCCGTTGGTGATACGCGCGAGCGCACTTGCCGGTTTTACGCGGAGGGCATCGAGTTCCGCGCGCCGGTAAGCCATGGGATGCGGCCCGACTGTGAGTCCCGTGTTGTGGAAGTCCGCCACCAGACGCTCTTCAGGCGTCATTGCCGAGAGCGGCGAGCGATTCTCGAAATTCGAAACCGGAGACTCAAAAATCGAAACTGGAAACTCGAAAATCGAGGAAGATGCTTCTGGCGTCGAGTCGCTATCCGAGTTTCGAATTTCGAGTTTCGAATTTCGAGTTTCAAATTTCGACTTTCGATTTTCGATTTGTTCCAAGAGTGGTCCTGCCGGCCGCGCAGCGCGTTCCACCTGCCACAGCGCGTCCCGACGATGACGATGTTGAATCGCCCTGCGAGCTTGAGACACCGCGTCCGTTGCCTTCTCGAGTTCGCCTACGAAATCAGACTCTCCGATGAAATTAAGCGCTCCGACTTCAGCCAGCGTCACCAATTCGTCTTTTCGCAGTTCGGGCACGCGCCGCACCAGATCGTCGAGGGAAGCAAACGGCGCGCGGCCACGCTCGCGAACCATAGCCTGCGCCGCTTCTTCACGCAGTCCCTTCACATATCGGAGACCGATCCGGACCGCCAACTGGTTTCCGGCGCGCTCGATGATGCACGGCCACTCCGACCGCGCGGCGTCGATGGGCTTCACGTGCAAGCCGTGACGCTCAGCGTCTTTGATGAGTGTCGAGGGATGATAAAAGCCCATGGGCTGATTGTTGAGCATGGCGGCCGTGAACGCTGCCAGGTAGTGGCACTTGAGATAGGCGCTGGCATAGGCGAGCAAGGCAAAGCTGGCTGCGTGCGATTCAGGAAAACCGTAAAGCGCGAACGCGGTGATGGAGTGGACAATCTCTTCCTGCGCCGTCGGCGCAATGCCTTGGCGTTCCATTCCAAGCCGCAGTTTTTTCTCAATCTCCTGCATCCGCTTTTCGGAGCGCTTGAATCCCATGGCCCGCCGCAAGTCCTCGGCCTCGCCGCCCGTGAATCCTGCAGCGATCATGGCCATGCGCAGCAACTGCTCCTGGAACAGCGGAACTCCCAACGTCCGCCCAAGCACCGGTTCGAGCGATGGGTGCGGATAAGTTACTTGCTCCCGTCCCAGGCGGCGGTTGAGATAAGGATGCACCATGTTGCCGACGATCGGCCCGGGACGGATGATGGCTACTTCCACCACCAAGTCGTAGAAGCGCTTCGGGCAGAGACGCGGCAGGCAAGACATCTGGGCTCGACTCTCCACCTGAAACAGGCCCACCGTGTCCGCCTTCTGCAAGGCTGTATACACCTCGGGATCATCAGGCGGCAAGTGCGCCAGGTCTACTTCCTTCCCGTAATGGTCGCGGATAAGCCGGATGGAATCCTCCAGCACGGCCATCATTCCAAGTCCCAGCAAGTCCACCTTCACAATGCCGAGGTCGGCACAATCGTCTTTGTCCCATTGCACCACCACGCGGCCCGGCATGGTGGCCGGCTCGAGCGGCACCACAGCATCAAGCTGCCCCTGGCACACCACAAGGCCTCCCGAGTGCTGGCCCAGGTGACGCGGCAAATCCTGAATGGCCACGGTGAGGTCCAGGAACTTGCGGATGCGCGGCTGCTTAAGGTCGAATCCGGCGTCGCGAAAGTGGCGCTCTAGCGTGTCGCTAGCGTCGCGATATTCCCAGGCGCTCACCAAGCTGGTGAGGCGGCCCAACGTCTCGGCATCAAATCCCAGCACCTTGCCGACTTCCCGCGCCGCCGATCGGCCCCGATAAGTGATGACGTTCGCCGTCATGGCCGCTCCGCGCTGCCCGTAGCGTTCGTAAACGTACTGGATGGCGCGTTCGCGCTGATCGCCAGAGGGCAGGTCGAGATCGATGTCCGGCCACTCGCCGCGCTCTTCGGAAAGGAATCGCTCGAAAAGCAGATCCATTTTGACCGGATCAACGGCGGTGATGCCGAGCGCGTAGCAAACGGCGCTGTTCGCGGCCGAGCCGCGCCCCTGCACCAGGATTCCCTGTTCGCGGCAATAGCGCACGATGTCCCAGACAATCAGGAAGTAGCCTTCGAGGTGGAGCTTTTCGATCAGCGCCAGTTCGCGTTCAAGCTGCTTTGCGGCGCGTTCGTTCCCATGCCCGTAGCGGCCGATTGCTCCTTCGGCCGTGCACCGGCGGAGAAAAGAGACTTGGGTTTCGCCCTCGGGAACGGGATATGGAGGAAATTTGTAACCGAGGTCGCGAAGCGTGAATTCGAGCCGCGAAGAAAGCTCCAGAGTATTGGCGAAAGCTTCGGGCAGATCTGCAAACAACCGCGCCATCTCCTCGGGCGGCTTCAAATGACGCTCGGCGTTCGATGTGAGCAAACGGCCGGCGGTTTCGAGCGTGCGATGGTGCCGGAGCGCGGTAAAAACGTCTGCCACTTGGCGTTCAGCAGACGTGCTGAAACTCACTCCGTTGGTGGCGACGAGCGGTAGCTTAAGCTCGCGCGCCACTTGCACGGCTGCCTGATTGCGCGCCTCCTCGCGCCGGTCAAAATGCCGTTGCAGCTCCACGTAAACGTTTTCGCGGCCAAAGATTTCGATGAGGCGCTTCACCCGGGACTCGGGATTCGGGACTCGGGATCCGGGGTTCGGGATTCGGTGTTCGGTGTTCGATGTTCGGCGTTCGAATAGTTCGAATTTATGACCCGCAATTTCAAACTCTTTCGATTCGTGATCTGCAATTCCCAATTCTGCCGATTTGTGATCTGCAATTTCCAATTTTCGATTTCCCGAACCCCGAATCCCGAACCCCGAACCCCGAGCTACGAATCCCGAGTCCCGAGCCCCGCCACAAGGTCCTTCTTCGCCACCAGTCAAACAGATCAATCCTTCAGCATGCTCAGCCAAGTCATCCTCAGTTACCGCGCCTTCACCTTTCGGAGCGCGCATTTTCATGCGTGTGATCAGTCGGCAAAGGTTCTGATATCCCGTGCGGCTGGCCACCAACAGCGGATAACGAAAACCTTCTGTCGAGGTGATCTCAGCACCGACATGAGCGCGAAGCCCGGATTTTTGGGCAGCGGCGTAAAAGCGCGGTGCTCCGTAGACACCATCACGGTCGAGCAAAGCGACCGCCTCAAGGCCAAGCTCCTTCGCCCGCGCGACAAGATCTTCCGGAAGCGAAGCGCCTTCAAGAAAGCTGAAGGCAGAGCGTGCGTGGAGTTCGACGTACATAGAAAAGCAGGGGTTAGTGATTAGGGGTTAGTGGTTAGTGACAAGCATTAACTCTCCGTGATTCGTGGTTGCTGCCAAACTCAGTCATACACGCCGCCCACGAACCAATGGCCGTTCGTCAAATCGCGATAGAGGCGATAGCAGTAAACTCTTTCGACTTTTAACTTTCGACCTTCGACTTTTCTCAAGTGCTGCGAGTAACTCACAACCGACAACCGACGACTGACAACCGCGATCTCCGCATCCCACTCATCGTGCTCCCACGAATCGTCAGTCCACCAAGCACCCGATGTGCGCCAAGGACCGGCAATCGACACCACACGTCCATGTACTTGGGTTGAATCAACCCTGACGAGATGACCAGCCTGCACTTCGACGCTGACCGCAAGTGGAGGCCGGAAAAGGCGGAGCAGTACCGGGGTTCGGGATTCGGGGTTCGGGGTTCGGGAATTAAATGTTGAATCGTGAGAGTCGAAAACAAACTTGGCTCTTACCTTTGACTTTCGACTGTCAACTGTCAACTGTCGACTGTGGACTTTCGACTTTTGACCTTCAACTTTTGACCTGCGACTCTTCGCGGGTTCCGCAGACAGCATCCCGAACTGTCGCATCCGAAACGCATCCGGCCGATGAGTATCCAGCAATTCCGGCGATCCTGTTTTGTCTTCGCCCACCACGCCTCTGAGACGGGCGAGCGTCAGCTCCAGTTTTTGCGGATCGGGTGCGCGAGGAAGAAAAAGATCGCCTTGCGCCACGCGCGGCCAAGTAGGTTCGGCCGTGATCGCTACTTTCAAGACCGGCGCCGAAGGCGGATGCGCTTCCAGTTCAAGCAGCCATAGCTTCAGAAGCAATCGGGAATCCTGCGTGGGGATGGGCAGACGTAAAGCTCGGGATTCGGGGGGCGAAAATCGAAACTCGAAAATCGTAACTCGTGGATCACCTTCGATTGTCGAGTTTCGAATTTCGGATTTCGGATTTCGATCTTTCACCTGACTGTCTTCGTGCCCACCTTCCAAGCCCAACACCAGTCGCAGTTCCTGCGTGGCCCGCCCGCGCGCCGCCAGGCGGGCGCAGAGTTGGTTGAGGAGCCTTCCCAGAATGAACGCCAGCGGTTCGATCTCCGCCACGGGATAGTCAAGATCCATGGCTTCCTCAAAATGAAGCGGCTCTTCAGCGGGAACCAAAGCTCGCAAAGCGCCGCCGCGGGCAAGCCGCTGCAAGCGGATTCCTTCCTGTCCCAGCCGTTCGGAAAGTTCAGCAGATGGAAGTGCGGCCAACGCTCCAAAGGTGCGAATTCCCCAGCGTTCGAGCGTCTCCTGCATTTCGAGCGGAGGGTCAAGGACCTCGACGGGCAGATCACTCAGCCGACGCGCTTCCTCACCTTCGCCAATCAGTGTGATTCCCGCCCAGCCGCGAGCGGCCAGGCGCGCGGCATCGGGATTGGGCGCCAAGGCGACGTTCGCATCGAGCCCCAACTTTCGTGCGCGCTCCACGAATTGTTGGGCGATCGCCTCGGCTGTGCCCAGAAGAGCCTCGAGGCCGGCCAGATCGAGCACCACCGTATCCATTGCCACGTTCTCAAAGCGCGGCGAAAAAGATCGCGCCAAATCCAACAGCGCCGCATGCGCCGACGCTTCCGCAGCCTGCGATCGTCGCCGCACTTCCACTCCCTTGAAACCGGCTGCCTCCACCTGGCTCATGCCGCACTCCGCTCCGGCCCTTCGCGCTGCTTCGTTCAAGGCGAACACTCGCGAAGGCGGCGGCTCCGGCTCCACGATGATCACGGCTCGCTCACGAAGCTCCGGTTCGAGGCGCACCACCGCCTGAACAGGAAAGGTCGTGATGTAAACGCAGGCGAAAGTCATCTTCATTGCTGATTGGCGATGTCGATTGAAATTTGAAACTCGAAACTCGAAACTTGAAACTTTCCAACTTTGAATTTCGGATTCCGGATTTCGGATTCCGAGTTCCGAATTTCGAATTTCGACTTTCGGATTCCGAATTTCGATTCCGAATTTCGATTCCGAACGACTTCCGCACGCCAGCGAATCCCGCGCAGCAGACGGGCGTGCGGCAAATTTACGAAGTCCCAATCGTCAAGTGCAGCTTCCGAATTTCGGATTTCGAATTTCGAATTTCGACTCCCAACTTTTGACTTTTGACTTTCGACTTCAGCGGCCGCTACGGACCGTTCCACGCTCTCGGCTTCTTCATCGGCTGCGGCCGACCACCTCACGCCTTCACTCTCCAGACGAAGCACCAGCGAGGCCGAACTTTGCGCGCAGGGTTCTTCATCGATCAGCGCCAGCACAGTGGGCGTGTTCTCCACCGCGCGCCGAAAGCGGAACCAGTAGCTGAGAGGCACGCGCCGCGTTCGCCGCGCGGGAACATCGGCCAGGTCCAGCACCACGGCGCCGAATCCTCCTGCTCCCAGCAACAAGTCCGCGGCGCGCAGTGCCTGCTCGAGGCCGTGGCAGCGCACCCAAAGGAGATGGTCGAGCACCACACCTGCAGCTTGTGCGGAAGCCGGATGAAACGCGTCTTCGGCGTCAATCAAAGCGCAGGCCTCGCCTTGTGTGGTGAGCGTGGCCAGCAACGCCAGCTCAAGCGAGGTGCGGCCCGAAGAAGGCGGTCCTGAAATCTCCGTCAGGCTCGAACGCGGCAGACCGCCGGTGAGCGCGTCAATGGCTGCGAGACCCGTGGGCACGAGTTCGGGCGTGTGCCTTTCCCGCAGCACGAATGGAGAAGGAAAGCTGGGCCCGAGAGCGGCTTCCACGAGCGCGCGGACTTGAGCAGCCGATTTCACAGCTCGCTCTCTGACTCCGTAGCGGAACAAGTCAAAAGTCAAAGGTCGAAAGTTAAAAGTTGAACTCGTCCACACTGTCATTCCGCGGAGCCGTTATAGGCGACGCGGAATCTCGTCGTTTCTTTAATTTCAGAGCGAGATTCCTCGTCGCCTACGGCTCCTCGGAATGACAGCGCCGGCGAGTGTTTTTCAACTCCGAAAACATACACATCAAGCGAAAACGCCTTTGGGCCCGCGAAAGCCGGTCTTATAGCACTTTTGTACTTTCGCTTTTTATTCGCTACGCCTTATTTGTAGCGCCGATGGGTGGGAGTGTCAAGAGAAAGTTCGGGGTTCGGGGTTCAGCGTTCGTAGTGCGTCGTTCGTGGTTCGTCGTTCGTAGCTCGTGGTTGCCGTATCCAGCTCCCGGCCGACCTTGTTTGACCTTCATATTCAGAGTTATTCAGAGTATCGCTCATCATTCATCGCTCATCATTCATCGTTCATCGTTCATCATTTCGAATTCCGAATTCATCATTCCGAATATTCCGAATATTCGGATTCATCATTCCTTTTCGACCCCGCCAACAGGATGCACACAGCAATGATTTCAGACGCCGCCCGCACGTCTTCCAACGACGGAAAAGTGGGGGCCAGGCGCAGCGTGCGGTCATGCGGATCGCGCCCATGCGGCCAGGTGGCGCCGGCCGGAGTGAGGGCCACGCCCGCGTCTCGCGCGAGTTCCACCACCTGCCGCGCGGTTCCCGGCATCACGTCCACGCTGATGAAATAGCCGCCTTCCGGCCTGGACCAGCTCGCCACACCCGTTCCCGCCAGGCGCGACTCCAGGGCCGCCAGGACGGTTTCAAACTTCGGAGCCAGTAAGGCACGATGCGCGTCCATGTGGCGGTGCAATCCTTCCTGGTTTTTCAGGAAGCGCACGTGCCTAAGCTGATTCAATTTGTCGGGACCGATAGTCCGCTTCCCGGCGCGCGCGAGGTACCAGCGCACGTTGGCAGGCGACGAAGCAAAGAAGGCCAGACCCGCGCCGGCCAGCGTCACTTTCGACGTCGAACCAAACACGAAGGCCCGATCCGGGTTGTTGGCCTTCTCGCAGAGCTCAAGAATATTCGCGATCTCATGCCGCTTCTCGGTGAGATGGTGAACGGCATAGGCGTTGTCCCAGAACAGCCGGAAGTCAGGGGCGCCCGTGCGCATTGAGGCCAACCGCTGCACGGTCTCGGCGGAATAGATCTCGCCGGTAGGGTTCGAGTACTTGGGCACGCACCACATGCCCTTCACCGTGGGATTGGCCGCCAGCGCTTCTACCGCGTCCATGTCGGGTCCCTGCCCCGTCAGCGGAACCGGTACCATGCGGATGCCGTACTCCTCGCAAATCGCGAAGTGGCGGTCGTAACCCGGAACCGGGCAGATAAAGGTGGGCCACGGCGCCTGAGACCAGGGCCCTTCCGACCCCGGAACACCCTTGAGCAGCGCCCAGGCAAGGCAGTCATGCATCACGGCCAGGCTGGAATTGTTGCTGATCACCATACGGTCGGCCGGCGCGCCTAGGATGGGCGCGAACAGGGCGCGCGCCTCGGGCAGTCCCTGCAAGCCGCCGTAGTTGCGTGCGTCGTCACCGGACGCGCTGAAATGGTCGCCATGGAGGGGCACCACCAACAAGCCGTTGGCGAGGTTGAGCTGTTCGGGAGCTGGCTTGCCCCGCGTCATGTCGAGCTTCAGGCCTCGCGCCCGCAGTGCCTCGTACTCCTGGCGGACCTGGCGCCGGAGAGTATGCAGATTTTCATTGTTGAGTTCAAAGATTGGAGTCAATGTATCTCCGTCAGGCTGTAGCGGCGGTCTGTGACCGCCGAAGTAAAGGCAACCCTCCAGGTCGCGGCAAGGCCGCCGAAGCTATTGATCTCGAAATACGGCGGTCATAGACCGCCGCTACAACCACCAACCACTAACCACTTACCCCTTGCCACTAATCACTGCCTACAAGGGCAGCGCCACCGGCCGCCGTTCCCGCGCCGAAATTTCCGAGGCGAAACAGATCTCATGAGTTTGCGCGGCGTCCTCCAGGTTTGCGTGCGACTCGCGGTCATTCAGAATGCAATCCACGAAATGGTTCACCTGGCCCTTGAACGGGTGATGGCTTACGTCGCCGCTATCGGGCAGGACCGTCGGGATGGTCGCCCAGCCTTTCTGTCCCACCCAGCGCTTTGAGAACACCTGATTGTTGCGGATGGAGCCGCCGTCGCCCAACAGCTCGATATTGAAAACGTACGGCATCACGCTCTCCACCGACGAGGCCACTTTGCCCAAAGTGCCGTCTTCAAACTTCACCAGGGTCACGCTGTTGGGCTCGTATTCATAAGCCAGCGGGTTGCGCGGGCTGAAATTGGCGTAAGCGAACACCTCCACCGCCCGCTTTCCCACGAACCACCGCAGTCCGTCCGCCGCGTGGCAGCCGCCGGTGAGCAGGCTGCTGCCGCCGATCTCTTTCTTGATGTTCCACTCGTACTGCGCATACCAGGGCCCGATGCCGTGAAGGTAATCGACCTCGGCGTAGAAGAGCTGCCCCACAACGCCGTCCGCCAGCAGCGCCTTCAGAGTCTCGAACAGTGGATTCCAGCGCAGCACGAAGCTCACTACCGTCTTTACTTTCGCCGCGCGCACAGCGGCTTGCAGCTCCCGCAGACTGGCCAGATCGAGCGCCACCGGCTTTTCGAGCATGAGATGCTTGCCTGCCTTGGCTCCTGCGATACCCTGCGCGGCGTGCAAGTGGTGCGGCGTGCAGATGGAAACAACATGGATATCAGGGTCATTTAGAAGACCTTCAAGGTGACCATAAGCCCGGCAATGCGCCAAACCGTATTCCTGCGCCTTGGCAGCCGCCCGCGCTTCGTCCCGGCTGACGATCCCGCGCACCTCGGTGTGCGGATTGGCTTCGAAGGCCTTGATGTGCTCGCCCGAAACCCAGCCCGTTCCTATAATGCCGACGCCTAAGCTTTTCATCGTTTGTTCCTGCCGCAGAACCAACAAGTGGTTAGGGGTTAGGGATTAGGGGTTAGAAAAAGCCTTCCCAGCCCAAACCGCTTGCCCCTCGTAGATCATAGCAGCGAAAAAGGCCAAATCCGCGAGTTCTGTGGTAGTGGTGTCATTTCCTGGTTGAAACCCCTCTTGAAGCGCAGTCATTCCCGCGGAGGCGGGAATCCATTTTCGAAGTTGTTGGAAACATGGAGTCAAGTAGGTGGATTCCCGCCTTCGCGGGAATGACTGCGCTGGGAGCGTTCAAAGGACACCAGCACCCGTTGTGGTTACCGTCGTCTGCACACGCCGGATTCGCGCTAACCACGTTCGGCGCGTCCGCAGTGCTTGCCGGCATTGGCGCGGGACATGGCCTTGCCCTGCTCGCTGACAGGTCCCCTGGACTTGCGGCCGTTTTCCCGGTTGCCCAAGCCCGTCGTCGGGCTACTCCTCTGAGTACAAGTCTATTCCATTTTTGACCTCCGATTTTTCGGTAAGACCATTGCCATCATAAACTTGCTGGGTTAGCAGAGTTAACAGACTTATTTTCAATAACATGCTGGGTTCCGAAATCTCTTAGTCTTTGTTTTCAACAACATGCTGGGTTCGTTCGTGGGGGTCCCAATTTCGGGCTCCTCGAGTTGACCGGGGAGGTGCCGGTTGGGGGGCGCCGTGGGGCAGGTTTTCCAGCCGACTCCAACTGTCAATCGGGGTGTCAGCCATGGCGCACTACTCCCATGTTGACTGAATCACAGGGCGCGCAAGCCTGTAAAGGTATAGAACATTACGATCATTACGAACGTTACAAACAAAATTAACAATGCTAACAATGCTAGCAATGTTTACAAAGGGCGGGATGGGCTGGTAGCCACCCGCGAGCCACCGGGCAGTTGTGTCATTTAAGGCCCCGAACGCACGCTTCGCCCATCGCTTCGGGCCGCGCTACCCCACAGGGCTTCCATGATCGTCGGAGCCGTTAACACTTACCGTGAAGCTCTGATCCCTCTCGACACACTCGGTTCGGAAGGCCGGGAGCAAGAAGTTGAGGCCATCGTCGATACGGGCTTCACCGGCACACTGGCCTTACCCACTCCGCTGATTCTCAGGCTGGACCTTCCCTTTCGCGGCCGTGGCTGCGCCCTCATGGCAGACGGCACCGGGAGTCTCTTTGATGTTTACGAAGGCGCCGTCCTCCGGGAGGGCCGGTTACGCCGCGTGCTGGCGGATGCGGTCGACTCTGACCCGTTGGCGGGCATGGGCCTGCTCTACGATCACAAATGGGTTATTCAAGTGGTTGAAGCCGGCACTGTGAGAATTGAAGCTTTGTTGTGACCTCGCGGGTGGCGACATGCAGTACAATGTTTTCGCCACCCGGCGCCGCGCCCTCTATGCTAACCTAGCAACCATGGGCCATTCTATTGATGCCACAGCCTTGGACGGCCTCCTTGATCCCTTGAGCCGCTGCCTTGATACCGAGTCGGCGCGGCGGGTCATTGAATTCCGTATTGATCCTGAGATTCAGGCCCGAGTTAACGTCCTCGCCGAGCAGGCTAACAATGGAGTTCTGACTGATGAGGAAAGGACCGAATTCGAGGCCTTCATCAATGCGGCTGACTTCATCTCCATTTTAAAGCTCAAGGCTCAGCGACAACTGAATACGAGCGGCTCCTGATGGATGCCGCCACGCGGGGCGCTGTCCAGCGCCGGGCGGAAAACCGCTGCGAGTACTGCTTGCTCCGCCAGGAGCACAGCGAGCTAAGGCACCACGTCGAGCACATCACCGCGAAGCAGCACGGCGGGTCAGAAGAACTTGAGAACCTGGCGTTAGCCTGCCATCGCTGCAATCTCCAAAAGGGTCCGAACTTGACCGGCATCGATCCACTCACTGGCCGGCTTGTGCCCCTTTTTCACCCGAGGCGCGACCGTTGGGTTGACCACTTTGTTTTTCGTGGCGTGCGCATCGTCGGGATTACTCCTGCCGGCCGGGCGACCGTGCATGTGCTGGCCATGAATGATGCTCGCCGTCTGGAATTGCGGTCGCAGCTTGTGGCCAATAGCGGGCTTTGAGGCGTCGGCGTGGGGTGGCGCAGACCTTGACTCAGCCCGCTTATAGTGCTGAACCCCAGTCCAGAAGGTCTGCGCCAAAAAACTGCGCACGTATGTGCCACCCGCGAAAGGCGGCTACATTCAAAGCGACGTAGGCGCCACCCCGCGGGTACGTCGCGTGCTGGTCGATGCAGTCGACTCTGACCCGTTGGCGGGCATGGGCCTGCTATACGATCACAAATGGGCTATTCAAGCGGTCGAAGCCGGCACTGTGAGAATTGAAGCTTTGTTGTGACCTCGCGGGTGGCGACGACATACAGTACAATGTCGTCGCCACCCGCGGTATGCGCCACCCGCGAAGGGTGATGCGGGGCAGGGGAAGGGTTTTTAGGCTGCAAGTTCGGTTAGAACGTCAATACGCCCGGTCCACGGCACGGGCCGGATATCGTAATTGCGAAACGCCTCGATGACTGGGCCCGAAATCGGCTGTTCGTCATTGAGAACGGCATATGCCTTTGAGTCCGTGGCACGGACTTGGCGCGTATCGCCCCAAGCATTGATAAACAGCAACGCGTTGTCTGCGCGTCGGTCGGGTGATCGCCTGCACAATGCGCTCCGGCTGCTTCTTAGACTTGGGTATAGCGAAATGAAAATGGTGGTCATAGCCGCTGATGCCAGTAAACTTCACGCTCGGCGTATAGCGGATATCGTTTGCATCGAGCCATGCAACCACATCTTCATAAAAAAGGCTCTCGACAATGGGCTTGGCGAGGTAGAAAAGGTCGTTCACAGCAAGCATGGCTTGAAGGAGGTTGTGCTTGCGAAGTGGAAAGGTTTCAGGCGTTGCCTGAACTTCTATGGCTTCGTGGTTCAGCTTCACGCCGAACCCGTTAAGCGTCATTTGCAAAAGGTCTTTCCGTTTTTCGGTGTCGAGTTTGCAGCCCGAAGCTTCGAGGTCGTGAATAGTATAGCTGTCATCGGTGAGAAGGTAGCCGCCATTTTGCGCGCGGGCGTAAATTTGCAGGGCGTCGTTGTGACGGTCGAGGAAGGGTGTCGTGATTTCAACCCAAGAGCCGTTGACCTCGCGCAGGGTGGTCTTTTCCTTGAGCCACGCCCGGTAGTCGTTCAGAAGTTTGTTGATCTCCTGTAGCATCGTCATTAGAACAGCCCTTTTTGAATTTTAGGTGGGTCCGTAATCTTGCAATCGCGCATGAAGGCTTCGCACGCTGAGAACAGGTCCAACATATTGGGGTATCTGGTAACTGGGGCGGGGATTGCCCACTTGTCGCCGTAGCCTTCCCGGTAGATGTGGAGGGTGGGGGCAGGGGATTTCTTCGCCGTCGGGGTTCGTATGTGGCCGCCCGTCGAGGTCTAGTCGCATGAGAATAATCGCCACCCTCGCGCGGTTTTGAAAGGTGGCCTTCGTGAGTTTGATTTGCGCGCGGGTCACATCGAGCATAAAACTTTCCCGTTTATCGAGCGAGCTGAGCGGAATTGCGATCCTCTCGCCGGGGGCCGGAAAGAGCCATTCTTTTTGGTCAACAGCACATTTTTCCATTGCCATCAGCTTGTCGGCTTCGTCCTGCGTGAGATTGATTTCAGCCATTTGAAAAGCTCGTCTTGTTCAGCGGTCCAGCTCCTCATGACTTTACGGTGAAAGGGGCAGACGGGGCAACGGGGAAATAATTTTCGACCGGCGGATTTGCTGCTCGCGAAATATGTCAAGCGACTGTAGCGCGGCGCGGCGGAGCCGCAACCAAAGCGAATTGGGTCGCTTGTGCCACAAGGCGTCGTATTGGGACCCAATACGTGGAGACCCTGTAAAAATGCGGCTGCCGTGAAGTGGCTGGAAAAAGCTTGTCAAAAAAACAAGAATTTACGCCCTTGCAGTGCGGACCTGTTTTGTAGGTCCGCGGCTCTTCTTCGTGAGCACAAATGCCGCGGACCTTGGCAAGCAGGTCCGCGCTACCTTGCTCTATTACGCGACGTGAACCAGGACTTCGCCGCGCAAGCGTTATCGTTCTCGTCTCTGTGCTGTTGCAATCGCAACGATATCGGCCGGCCTCATGATCGGTATGTCGCGGAAGACCCGCAGCCGAAGCAGATCCTTATCCCCAGTTGCGACGTAATCCGAGCGGGCAGACAGCGCACATTCCAGAATCCGGTTGTCTGCCGGGTCCTCCTGGATCGCGTCAACCCGTGCGGTCGGACTCACAATTCTTCCCAGTCGCCGCATCTGCGCTTCAGCTCCGTCCGCGCCCTCTACCGACCACCCGAACTTGTCGATCAGCACCTGTCGAGTCTCACGGATGATGTCCTCGGACACATCCAGCCGGATGGCCCCGGAATCCGCCAAGCTAAGTAGTTCCCGCGGTTTCCCAGGATAGTTGAAGGCGGAGACGTAGACGTTGGTGTCAGCGGTGACGGCAAGCACTCAGCGCCCGCGGCCTTGAGGATGTTCCTTTCGCCATTGCTCCACGACCGCCGGCACATCGCTTTGGCTGAGGCCGGTGCGCCGGCCGCGCTCCTCACCGTAGGCGTACACGTCCCTAAGGCGGCGGTTTTCGAGATACCGCTCGACCGCTTCCTGCACGACATCATCAGTGCTGCGATCCTCAGCCTGCGCCAGCTTGCGCACTTCAGTCATCAGTTCGCCAGGAAGAGACGCATTGTTGGTCTGTCCCATGCCCATGACTCATTCTCTCATACTCTCCGCGCCGTACGCCTCAATACCGGGACGGCCGCAACGCGTGTCGTGCAGGGCTGTAGGTTCCGCAGCCAGAAATCTACCTTCGAACCGTCGCGCTGATGACATCCGCAGACCTAAACGCTCCGCGCCACCCGATCGACCCCTAATTAACCCGGCCAATCCTCAGAACATCGGCATGGTGATGTCTCCCCAAAAGCTGCGGCGGGGCGGGATGATCACGCTTTGGAGCACGGGGTCGCTGGCCTCGGCCTGCACATTGGCGATGATTACCGGAGTCATCTTGGCGGAGAGGTCTGCGACGTTCGCTACAGCAGGCACAGGACGGCCGGGTTCATCGACGCGGGAAAAGATCACTTTGTAGTTCTGTTCGGGAGTACCCATGATCATCTCCCGGCGGTGCTTGTTAAGGAAGGGAAAGACGAAACCCAGGAGGTAGGCGAACCGATGCGGCGAAAGCCGGCTGAACATGCGATGGTCCGTTCCGACGTCTGCGAACATATTCACCATACCGTAGTTTTCGGGCAGGATGTGCGCCGTAAAAACCGCTCCCGATTCACTCGCCAGCGCTGTCTGCACCCGTTCGTCGTGCAGCGCGACGGAAACAACGTCTTGCATTCTCTCCGTAGGCATTGGCCACACGGCGATGGCGAAGGTACGGTCCTCGGGCAGAAGCGCCGTGGCCGCCTGGCCGATGGTATAGCGCCGAAGCAAAAGGCCGCAGCCAATCACCAGGACCACCATCGCCACGGTCGCCGTAGCGAGGGCCGCGCCGCGGTGTGGAATCCAGCCGAAGAACAACCGGAAGAGCTTGCCGCCGGGGTTGCCGGGAATAAACATCGCCGTTTGCCGGCGATAGTCCGCGTATTCAGGGTGTTTGGCTTCCATCTGGGTCTCTTCGAAGCGCGCCAGGAAGTAATAGATGATGAGCATGCCGAGATAGAGAATCAGGATGATGATGCGCGGCCAGATGGTAAGCAAACCGAAACCGGCGATGGCCAAACTCAGGTACTGTGGATGGCGGATGTGGGAATAGATCCAGGAATGCACCACTCCCTTACGAAAGAGTTTTGCCCAGTAGACTTGAATGGCGGAAAAGAGAAAAAAGAGAAGGCCGAGACTGAAGCAGTAGGTTCCCACCTGCCATCGCAGAAACTCCAGGAAGCGGCTGCTGGTGATTACGGAATGGGGAAGAAAGAAGGCCTCCATCCACGCCGTCGCGCGCCAATGGTGCAGACCCTGGAGCGTGGGAGCGTAGAGAGAATACCAGTAGAAGGCGAAAGGGCTCACCATGATGATGACTTCGATCATCACCAGCCCATAGAGCGCGGACAATCCCCATTTCAAAAACCTCTTCATGTTGCTCCGCCGATCCTTCAGCGCAATTGAAGCTAGCAGGCCCCGCAAGCGCAAGTCAAGCGAGCTGGCGTAGCGCCAGCGAAACCATCAGCGAAGACCTCACAACTGACGCATGCGGGGCCCTCATCTACTCTCCATATTTGAACGCTTTGTTTGGATAGGGAGGCGCCTTAGGAACAGGCCGCGGGTCACGAGTAATTTCCTCCCGCAGGTACTTCACGGCAGCGTCAAGCTGGGCGTCACTGCCCTCAAAGGTAGCGTGGGGAAGATTGTCCACCACGATGTCCGGATCCACGCCGTGACCCTCGATCAGCCACTTGCCTTCGGGTCCGTAGACGCCCATTTCGGCTGCGGTGGCGATTCCGCTATCGGCAAGGGTATTGCTTGCGGAGAGCCAGATCTCACCTCCCCACGTCCGAGTGCCCATGACCTTCCCCAGTCCGAGGCGGCGAAAGCCCTCGGCGAAAGCTTCCCCGTCGGAAGCTGTGGCTTGATCGCACAGCACCACGATATGCCCGCGAAAGGCATATTGCATGTTCCACACCGGATTGCCGATGCGAGGCTGCCAATAAAACCAGCTCTGACGAAGCAACTTTCCCAGTAGCCAGGAATCGATGTTGCCGCCGCCGTTGTGCCGCACGTCGATGATGAGGCCCTGGCGGTCAAAGACGGGATAGAACTCACGCGCCCACTCCTCGATGTCGCCGGAGCCCATCGCCCGCAGATGAACGTACCCGATGTGACCCTGCGAGTCCGCGTCCACTTTGAGCCGGCGCGAATACTCCCACTCCTTGTAGCGCAGGCTGCGCTCGTCCAACGCCGAGACCGGCGTGGCGATCACGTCGCGAGTTTGGCCGGAGGAAGACCTAACCCTTAGCAGCACCTGACGTCCCGCCTTGCCGCGCAGCAACTCCCGTTCGTCGGGAACACTCAGCAGGTCCTGACCGTCGATGCTGAGGATCACCTCGCCTTCGTGCACGATAGAGTCGGGCCGCGCTAGCGGCGGCGCTTCGTTGGGTAGATCGGGGTCATGAAGATAGATGTGTGCGACGACGTAGCCGCCTGCCTTCTCATCGCGCCGGAGGACAGCGCCGAGAGAAGCCAAGTCCACCTGATCGGCAGGCTTCCGGTCATCGCCGCCGAAAACGAAGATGTGAAGCGCGGAGAGTTCGCTCACCATCTGCGCGATAACGTCATTCAGGTCGTCGCGATCCGCCACCCGGTCCACCAGGGGAAGATACCGGTCGCGCATCTGCTTCCAGTCAACCCCCTGCATGTTGCGGTCGTAAAAGTAGTCGCGCTCCAGCCGCCAGGCGTCCAGGAACAGCTCGCGGTATTCGGCGCGCGGATTGGTGGCAAAGGTCCAGCGGGACAAGTCCATTTTGAGCTTCGGAAGGGCCTTGGGGTCAACGAGCGCGGTGGGCTTAACGTCAGAATCGAGAATGTAGAAATCCTCGCCTTTCGCGCCCTTTCGTAGCAGGATCTTCTTCCGGTCGAGCGAGAGCTCGTAGCCCTTGATGTCGGCCAGCACGGTTTCGGGAGGGTCGCCCTTGTTGGCGATATCCACGCACAAAAGATTTTGTTTGGGCGGCGCTCCGTCATCGCGGTCCAGCCAGCACAAACGTTTCTCCGCAGCCGACAAATCGGAGTAGTTGCCCGGCGGTACGGGCACCTCATCGAGACGGGAGGCCAGGTTCGTGAAGTCGATGTCCACTTTGACGGGAGCTTTTTTCTTTGCTTCAGCCGTGTGGTCGGGTTTCGCGGCAGCCGACTCATCGGGCTTAGCCTCCGCCGCCTTGTCGGGTTTGGGTTCGTCGGCCTTGGGCTCGGGCGGCTTGGGCTCGGCCGGGGCCGGATGCAGCTCATCCACCGGAGCGAAGGGAGAGCGCACGCCAGCCGTGAGAGCAAGCTCGTAAATCTTCATGGAGCGGTCGAAGTAGGGGTCAGGCTGCCGCGAGCCCCAAGGCTGGGGTACAACCGTTTTCAGCATCCGGTCGGACAGGAAGTAGAGCCATTTGCCATCCGCGCTCCAACTCGGACTGAAGCTATTGTAATGGTCAGAGGTAAGCGCCTGAATGGCGTTCGTGTTAACGTTCAGCACTTTGATTTGCCTGAAGGTATTGGTGGCCGTTTCCGCGTAGGCGAGCCACTGGCTATCGGGCGACCAGGTGAGGTCGCCAAAGTCGTCCATCATCGACTGCGCGATCAGCTTCTGCTGCTTCGTTTTGGTATCGTACAGCCACAACTGCTGGTCTTTGTCGCGATGCGCCAGCCAGCGGCCATCCGGGGAAGGCACACCTTCCCAACGCAGAACTTTGGCATCGTGGGTCCATTGCTCAGGCGCGCCGACGCCGTTGGCTGGAAACTTCCAGAACTCGGTTTCGCCGCTTTCGGTGGAGAGTGCAACGATGCTCTTGCCGTCGGGCATGTAGCGAGCTTCCCGGTAGCGGATGCCCGAGTTGCCGGCGACTCTTACGATTCGTCCGCTCTTGGCCGGAAGTGTGAAGATCTCGCCGCGCGCGGTGAAAACGGCAGCGCTGCCA
The DNA here is from genome assembly GCA_035578005.1 of Terriglobia bacterium. Lineage (GTDB taxonomy): Bacteria > Acidobacteriota > Terriglobia > UBA7540 > UBA7540 > Gp13-AA77. Next base: position 47,817 of record DATJYK010000243.1, on the reverse strand, counting down.
TCCGGTGCGATGTGGACACCGGTAAGATAATCGAGCGGCTTCTTCACCCAGTGATCGCGCAACTGATCAAAGTCAGAGACCAGCATGATGTTGACGACGGCGTCGCGGCCGGTCTTGAGATCGAGCAGCCACAGGTCAGCACCGCACCGGTACACGATGCGGCCCTCTGAGATCGACGCCCACTGAACGTCGAATCCACGCTGGTGCGTGTGCCGTTTCAGGTCGTGCCCGTTCGGGTCCATCGAATAGACATTCATCACGCCGTCGCGGTCAGAGAGGAAGTAGACCCTGCCATCCCAAAACATGGGATCGTGTGAGGTACCCGGCCAGTCGCCGGTCAGCAGCCTGGCTTCCGAGCCGGCATCGTAGCGCCAGATGTTCTCGGCCGTGCCGCCCTGATATCGCTTGGTATTGCTCGGCTGCCGATTGAGGCGGGTGAAGAACAGGGTACGGCCATCCGGCGTGTACGCACCTTCCGAGGCTTGAGCCAGAGGCACGATCTCATGCCGGCCGCTGCCGTCGATGGCAACCAGCTTGGGGTCCGGCAGGGTGGAGTAGCGGTGGGTTTGGACCAGTACGCGTCCATCGGGCGTCCAGCCTGCGACGGCGGCGTCACCGTCCCAGGTGCGGCGCTGCGGCAGGCCGCCATCCACGGGCATCGTGTACACGTCCCTAGGGCCCTCGTATTCAGCGCTGAAGGCAACGTTGCGGCCGTCCGGCGAAATGGCCGCGCCACCCTCAAAGCCGGGATTGGACGTGAGCCGCCTCGCGGCACCACCTTTGGCACTGACCGTCCAGAGATCGCCTTCAGCGCTGAAGATGATCGTATCGCCGTGAATCGTGGGCTGAGTGTAATAGCCCGGGCGCGCAGTGGCGGTGTCCGCGGCATTGAGACCACCAACAAAGGTGAGACCGAACACGACGACGAGGAAGGTGGAACGGGAAACTTTGCTGGTGAAGTGTGTCATAAACCGATGCTGCCCCCTATCCCTAAGCTTGATTTGCAAACGGCACGACATTCTACCCCATGTCGGAACCGCCGCGCATCGCGCGCCCAGGCTAGTCCGAGCTGGCCCGCGTGATATGGTACGGTAGGTGTTGGGTCAGATGGCTGAGCAGACCAGCGTCGATTACTTTCCTGACTTCGTTCAACGACCTTGATATTCGACACCACCATTTCTGCGGAAGCGATGCGGGCTAACCCGGCGCCCAGCCGATTGACTCGAGTGCTGGGAGCGGCCCTCGCTGCAGGGTTTTGCGTTCTCCCGGTTGACGGGCTGGCGAATTCCCCTCAGAATCCGGCGGACCGGGGAAGGTATCTGGTGGAAGCTGTCGCGATATGCTTCGAGTGCCACTCTGAGCGCGACTTCTCAAAGCCGGGCTGGCCCATTCCTCCGGGAAGGGTCGGAGGGGGCCGGATCCTCTCGGGCGAGGGCAGCGCAGATCAGATCGTGGCTCAGAATATCTCTCCCGATCCGGCTACCGGCATCGGGAAGTGGAGCGATCGGGAGATCCTTCGCGCGATCAGGGATGGCATCGGTCGTGATGGCCGCCAACTCAATCCTGAGATGCCGTCTCGCTACTTCCGCTCGCTCAGTCACGAACAATTAGTCTCAATCGTCGCTTACTTACGCTCGATTCCTCCGGTGGTGCACTCACTTCCGAAAATGAAGCCCTATTCGGCCGCAGGCCACCCTCTGACCATCGCGATGGATTCCGTGCGTCTGACGCAAACGTCCGCGAAAATCAGGTGGGGAGAGTTTCTCGTGCGAATCGGTGGATGTGAAACGTGCCATACTCCGACCGATCGTAAGGGATACATTAGGGGGCTTGAGTTCGCCGGCGGCACCGTCTTCCGTCACGGGAGTGAAGTTGCGGCAAGCGCAAATCTAACTCCAGATCCCTCGGGGATCAGTTATTACTTTGAATCCCAGTTCATCGAGGTGATGCGGACGGGTCGCGTTGGGGCGCGCATCTTAGATTCCGCGATGCCATGCTTGTTTTATCGGAACATGACGGACGGCGATCTGATCGCGATGTTTGCCTACTTACAGGCGTTACCACCTGTCGCACACAACGTGGACAACACTGAGCCTCCGACAAAATGCCGCAAGTGCGGCAACACGCATGGACTCGGCGACCAGAACTAACCACCCAAACCTTGCCAGCCAGCGCAGCCCAAGCCTGTGCCGCTGAGCTCCGTGCCCCTGGCCGAAACGTCTTTACTGGGCGCTCGACACCGTAGCCGGAATACCCACCAGCACTTCGACGGCGACGGGGTTCGCGGCTCGCATGGCCGGCGCGAACTTCCAGCGCGCGAAAGCGGCTACGGCGGCCTGGTCGGAAGATGGCTCGACCCGCTGTAGCACTTCAAGGTTACCCACTGAACCGTCCGGCCGGATGACTCCGTGCAGGACGATCATCCGGCCGGCGTTCTCCTCCGGCAGAGGTGGGCGATGAAAATCGAACTGGTCAATCGCCGTCGGCGGCACCAGGGGCGCTTCCATGTGAATCTCGATCTGTGACGCCTGCACGGGGGGTGGATCATCGCCGGCCGCGCAAAATTGCAAAATCCAGTTCCGGCCCGGCATGGGAAGGTAGATGGTGTAGATCCGATGGCCGTGAAGTACCCCGTAAGCAGGAAGCCCGCCGCCACCGCCGGGACCGGCGCTCACCACCAGACCCGACCGGTGAAGCCGCAAAGCCGCGATGTTTACAGGGTAAATGAGACGCTCTGGCGGCAACGGCGGCAGACTGCCTCCGGCAAATGCGTTGGTGGCGGTCGCATCGGTATTGACGCTCGGGATCGATCGAGCATCGGCAACGCCCGTCCCTCCGCCTCCGCTCATCTCCTTTCCGGCGGCGACGCTAGCGTCGCCGCCAGATCCGGGTGCACCTTTTCCAGCGCCGTCCTCGCCAACCTGGAGCCCGCCTGGCGAACCGGGCCTTATGTCGAGCGGCGTGACTGAAAAAGCTCCCTGCCGGTTTCCGGGCGGCAGCGTGATCCAGTCCCTCTTGGGAGCAGGCTCGATGCTCAGGCTGATGAGCCTGTTTGCGCCGGATGTTACGCCACTGGAATCCGAACCGGCTGGCGTTGCAGGCGGTACCGTTGAGCCAGCGCTCGCAGCAGTCGTAGCGCGCGCGGGCGTCTGAGGCGGTGCAGAGCTTGGCGCAGGCGCCGGTAACGCCGGCTTCGGGGTGTTGGACGCCGACGCGGCCTTCGGTGGCGGCGCGGGTGGTGTTGCAGCAGGAGGCAGCGAGGCGGGCGTCTCAATGTTGGCCACTGGCACCGGCGCAGCGACGGTGGGCAATGTAACCGCAGGAGCCGTGGGCGCCGCCGGCGGGAGCGGGGCCAGCTGCTCGGGCAGCGCCGGCTTCGACTCGGGCGGCGGAGGCGCCGGTTTTGGCGGCGCCTGCGTGGCCGGAGCAACGTCCGCGACGGTCAAGTTCGGAAGCCGAACGTCGGTTGGGATCTTGCGATCTGCAATCGAATCCGGCTGCACGATGGTCTGGCGAACGTTGTCGGGCTCACGTGGGTTCGAGATGATCTCAACGCGAGGGTCTTGAGCGGTGGTACCACCAACGACGGGCCCGGCGGAGCTCCCGGAGCCGGGCGTACCGCCCGGTCCGGGCGGGCGCTGCGGCGGCAGGTAATCAGCGAGGTCCAGCTTGGTGAGATCGTAAACCACGGGAGCGGGCGTGTCGTCCGATCCGGTCGGCGGGCGAGGCGCCCTCTCAAGAAGCAACGACAATGGAACACTGGTGAGAAAGAAGCCCAGCGAGAAGTGAAACAGCAAGGAACTGAAGTAAGCAGGCACGGGACCCGGCTCGCGCGGCCAGGCGCGTGAACGGCTGAGCGTGAGCGAACGGATTGGGGGCTCGATCTCCCAAAGCGCTGCCACCGCGCCGCGGAAAGAGTCTGAATGCTGCCCGATCAATTCGAATTGCGGTGTCCGATCTAACACTTTGCCACGACCTCATGATTGCTAGGGATTCTAAGAAGGCTGCGAGGGCTTCAGAGAGTCGTGTCATTCAGAGTTCAGCAGCCTGGAGTTCCTATTTCCGGCCGAATTGGACAACAATTCCTGCCGAAAGCCGGATGTTGTCTTGCGAAGTCGAGCTAAAGCGTGTCATCACATAGTCGGCTTGAATCACACGCAAAGCCACGCTATTCGTAAGCTTCACGTCAAACCCGCCGCCCGCCACGACCGTAAATTGCCAAGCTGACTTGGAGATATTGAGGTAATTGGAGCTGCCCCGCACGGCTCCCAGCAAGCAGTGGGCGAACGGCACCACACTCGGGTGCTTTCGATAGGAGAAGACGGGACCATAGGTGATGGTTTGCGTGTTGACCTTGTTCCCGGCCTCGGTGCCGAAGTGGCTGGTAAAGTCCAGGGCGCCGCCAAACCACGAATTGACGTTCTCCGCGACTGAGAAATCGAGACCGTTCAGATTGAAGCTGGGGCCGCTCACATTCGCTATCAAATTCGAATAGCCGCCGAATACCTCCACCTCCGGGGTGTGCTGGGCGATCGCGTTCAGAGGCACGAACAAGAGTGGAAGGATGAGCAGGCGAGGCTTGTGCATTGAGTCTCTCCGAGTCTGCAGCCTTGCGGCCGGGGCCATCCCGGCCTACGATCATCTCCAACAATGCCGTCTCATTTCACCGTCAAAGCTACCGTGACCGAGTGGGACAGAGTGCCAGACGTTCCGGTCAACACGACCTGATAAGTGCCGGCCGCCGTCCCTACGGGATCGGTATATCCATTGCCGCCTCCACCGCAAGACAGCGAGCACATCAGAACCAGAACCGTGATTGCGAGCACAACCCAGGCAGGAACCAGCCGCACTGGGCGAAGGCGAAATCGGCGCTCCGGGAATCGGCTCAGGCCGAGCAGAACCATCGCAGCCAGCAACCATAACCATCTGGAACCACCAGCAAGCCTCGACAAGCAGGCTACCGGCGGCCATAGCAGTCTGCGGCCGAACCCGGGCGGCGAAGATGACCGTACCGTGGTGCTGATCGTGAGCATAGCCGTGGCGGAGGTGGTCCCGTTCGGCGTTACCGAAGCGGGAGAGGCTGAACAGCTCGAAAGCGGTGGGAGGCCGCTGCAGCTCAGCGCAACCGCCGCGCTAAAACCGGATTTCGGGGTTACGGTAACGGTGAGGCTCAGAGAATTCCCCGCGACCACCGTGGCCGAAGAAGGCGACGCCATGACCGCAAAATCGGAACCGACTCCTCCCAGCGTTACCACCTGCGGACTACCGGGCGCATTGTCTGTGATCGTCAGCGTGCCTGTGAGGGAGCCTCCTGTCGCTGGCGAAAATGCGACGTTGACAGTGCACGTCGCGCTGGCGGCTACGGTCTGGCCGCAGCTTCCGCTCTGGGTGAAGTTGGGTGAAGTCGTGATGCTGGTGATGTTCAATGCCGCCGTTCCGGAATTGGTGAGGGTCACGCTCTGCGCGGCGCTCGCCGTGCCCACCTCCTGGCTCGAAAAGCTGAGGCTGGTGGGCGAGACAGTCAATGCCGGCGCAGCGAGACCCGTGCCGGCCAGAGTAATTGTCTGAGGGCTGTTGGCGGCGCTATCAGTCACCGTGACGGTTCCATACCTGCTGCCGACGGCCGTCGGCTTGAACGTCACACTGATAGTGCAACCGCCGCCGGCGTTCAGGAACGCGCCGCAAGTGGTGCTTTCGGTAAAGTCGCCCGCTACAGCGATGTTGCTAATGAGCAGAGTCGCGCCTCCGGTGTTTGTGAGGGTCACGTTCTGGGCTGCACTGCTGGCGCCAACCGGCTGGTTGGCGAAGGTGATGGCTGTGGCGGAAAGCGCCGCTGTGGCAGCAGGCACCCCAGTGCCCGTGAGTAGCACCACCTGAGGGCTGCCGGTCGCGTTGTCTGTGAGGGTCAACGCGCCGATGCTCGAAATCGCAACTGAAGGAGTGTAGGTTACGCTGATGACGCAGTTGGTGCTGGGCTGAAGAGGCACTGAGCAATCGTTGGTCTCGGCGAAGTCGCCGCTGGCGGTGATGCTTGAGATCGTGAGGGACGAGGTGCCGGTATTCGTCACCGTGACCGTTTGGGGGCTACTCGTCACGCCGACTGGTTGACTGCCGAACGCGAGACTGGACGACGAAAGAGTGACGGTGGAAGTGCTGCCGGTCAAATTGATTATTTGCGGGCTCCCAGGTGCGCTGTCTGTGATGGTCACCGACGCCTTGCGAATGCCTGCCGCCGTGGGCGTGAAGGTCACGCTGATGGTGCATTGCTCTCCCGCGGACACCGATGTGCCGCAAGTGTTGGTTTGGGCAAAGTCCGAGGCGTTCGTTCCCGTCACGGCAATGCTGGTGATACTCAGCGCGGCGTCCCCGTTGGTCAGCGTCACCTTAAGGGGCTGGCTCGCAGGACCGATGTTTTGGGTCGTGAAGAAGAGCCCTCCAGGGTTGAGAGCGATTCCCACCAAGACGCTGATCTCCGAGACGAACGCATCACAGTTACCGGCAGGCGCGGCTTGCAACGGATTGGCAAGCGGAAAGTCCAGCGAACAGGTTTGACCGGCGACGTATGCGTCGCAGACCGGAATCTTTCCGGATACCGGGCAGGAGGAAGCAAAGACGCTCGGGTTGAGCGCGATGCCTGTTCCCGAGTCCGTATTTGTGCCGCCAAGGTAGGTTGAGTATACAAGGTCGCTCGATCCAGCTCCCGCCGGGTTCAGTTCAGTCACGAACGCGTCGGCGTTGCCGCCGCCGAACTCAGGTTGGAAAACAGGAACACCCGAGGGTCCCGTTGGAAAATTGGTGGAGACTGTCGATCCGGTCACGTAGACGTCGCCACTCGTGTCAACCGCCACACCTGAAGCAGAGTCGGCGAGGCTGCCGCCGAGGTACGTAAAATAAGTCAGCGATGCGGCACCGGTGAGAGCGGGATTTAACCTCGCCATAAAGGCATCGCTTTCGCAGACTCCGACTGGGTCCACGACACAATCCGCCTGATAGGCGCCCAACGGCGGCTTGAAGCTAAGCGCCTTCGCGGCCGAACTCGTGCCTCCAGCAAGGTAGGCATTTCCGCTGCTGTCCACGGCAATGCCGTTCCCCTGGTCGAGCCCGCTGCCGCCAAGGTAGGTTGAATACACCAACGAATTGGCCGCAGTGCCGTTCGTATCGACTTTGGTCAAGAAAGCGTCGCCGGCCCCGGCATAGGAGGATTGGAGAGCGGTACCAGCCGTAATAGGAAGATCTGTCGAGTACGTGAGGCCGGTTACGTAGGCATTTGCGCTGGCGTCTGCTGCGATGCCGTAGCCGACGTCCTCTCCGCTGCCACCCAAAAAACTGGAATAGAGGAGCTCGGAGCCGGTGGCGTCGATCTTGGTTACAAAGGCGTCGGTGGCGCCACCAAAGGTGGACTGGAACGCGCCTGCAGTTGTGGGAAATGGTCCCGGTGGTTCCGCGGGGGGAATCAGAGCAACGGTCACCTCGGCCTGAGGCCCAGTCTCGCCGGTTACATAGGCGTTGCCGTTGCCGTCGAGGGCAATAGCACTGCCCACGTCATTCTGGTAGGTGCCGAGGAAGCCAGAATAAACCAGCGCGGAGCCGGCAGCGTTGAGTTTCGTCACGAAAGCGTTGAACACGAGAAACCCGTTAAGGTTCAGTGAGGCGCCGCAGACCCCATCTCCGCCGCAGATGGTCGTCCAAGCGGCCGGCGTCACAGGGAAGTCCGGGGAATTGGTCGTTCCCGTTACGTAAGCTTCGCCCGAGTCATCCACCGCGATGGCATTCGCCACGTCCGTGTTCTTGCCGCCCAAGTAGGTTGAGTAAAGCAGTGTTGACCCGTCGGCGCTGATCTTGGAGACAAAGGCGTCTTGGGGAAAGTCAGCCGGCCCGCCCGCGTTTGGCTGTAACGCATGCGCGGTTGGGAAATCAGTGGAGAATGTTCCGCCGGCGATAAACGCTGTGCCATCGGGAGCCACCGCGATGCCGTTGGCGCCGTCGATGCTGCTGCCGCCGAGATAGGTGGAGTAGGCGAGAATGGGATCGATCACCAGTGGTTGGCGCGTGTCGTACTTGGCTAGCCGGAATGCTATCTGATGCTTGTGGCGAAGGACGAACCGGCTGGCAACGATGTGTTTCACACCTTGCGCCTGCTGATAAGCGATCGGCTTGTGAAATCGCAGCTCGCCGCCATCAACTTTCACCAGGAGGTCGCCGCCAGAATCGATGCGTAACCTGCTGACGCCTTCGAACGCGAGTCTAATGGCGCTTGCATCTGCGCCCGGGGCGACGTCGAAATCGTACTCAAGCTGCGTCTGGTTGCCGTGGTAACGCAGATCAATGCCCGGGTAGACGTCGCGTTCAACCACTTGCCCGTAGTTCCCAACACTTGTGCGCCAATTCTGCGGATCGTTGCCGACCAGGTAGTTGCTCTTGCCCGGTAGCTCGTTGATTGCCACGATGTCACCCGAGTTGGCGCCGACGAGCCGCATCCGAAGCACGGAAGAAACCGACCGTTCATTAGCGCTAGCCCAGGGCGAACGGCTGCCAACTTCGGAACTGCTCCGATTTACCCTTGATCGCAGGGCCAACTCCGCGTCTCTGCCGGTCAGATACAGCGTGTAGCCGCTTCCGCGGGAAAGGAAATGCACTTGGGCAGCGCCGTCACCGCGAATCTGGCCCACGTTCGGTTCGAAGCTCAAGGGCAGATCCGCGTAGGCTGCGCTAAGTCGGGCGCGGGCGGAAACGTTCGGCCGAGCAGCAGAGGGCGTCTCGGCGCGGTTCGCTGGGTTGCTGTTCTCGGCCGCCAGCGAGATGACGGCAAGCATCAGCGGTAGAAGTCGGCAGACAACAGCAGGCCTCACAGGCCTGAGAGTCAGCCTGACCGGTGAGCACTTGCCTGTGAGCATTGGCTTCTCCAGCTTCAAGCCCTAACTACTCATCGACCTTGCGGGACGAGCGCCTGGCGCGCACACGGGCCGCATATGCGACTTCCTCACTGCGGCACAGACACTCTTACTCGGGCGACAACATGCACACGCTGTGCCAAAAAGCTCAAGTAGTGGTCAGGATCTCGGACGTGCGGACCAGAGAAGTTTACCAGGAACTCCGGCTCTTCGCTGACGAGGCGAGGAAGCGAAGGAGTGGACCAAGCCTGTGCAAAGGCTGCAAACCGTGCTGAGGTTCAAGTAGTGCGAATGGAGCTTGGCAGGAATGAACGACAAGCTACAGATCTGCGCGCCTCCGAAAATCATTTGCTGATTCTAAAGTACTTGCAGAATCTTAGGTGGGTTTGTTTTAGGTTCGTTTAGGTTCGTTTTCTGTATGGTTTTTGCCCTGATTTATTAGGTTAAGCTTATGATAACAATAATTTTAAGTATTTTGGGTTCGTTTTTTAAACTCGATTTTGATTTTACCTTGAAAATCAATATATCCCCAATCTCCTGAATGAATTACAGTTTTGGGTTCGTTTCCGGACACCCCATACCCCCCCGGGGGTACCCCCTGTTTGAGCCACCCAGCGTTCTGTCACCGGTCAACTGGGCTTCATCCAACACGCCCGCCGCCGAGCATAGTCTAACTCCGTTCGGATTACTTAACTGTCCTTCCATCTGAACTATAGTAGACTCACTTCACTTCTCAGCGTTAACTCTGGGTCGAAAAACGCAGCGCGGCAACCCTTGTCCCAAAGCCTCGACGATAGCCGCCCCGCGGCGTCAGCCGAAACCCGCCGGGCACGATACCATGTAGTGAAGGCTCGAAACCAAGAGTGCCCCGAACCGAGCGAATTGAAAATCGAAGGGCTAAACGGGCTGGTCCGTCCTCATTCGGTGACACCCTGTCTACCCTGCCAGCGAAGTCCCGGTAACTAGCGGGCTTGGAGGGAAGCAACTCGGAGAGGACCGCAACGGGCTGCCTTGCGCGCGGTCACTCCCCCGAGCGAGCTGGCCGCCCATTAGGAGCCGAGACAAATTAGGTGTACACAAGGGCCGAAGTTTAGCCGCACGGCCTGGCGAACATTGATGATTAGATTGGGACGAGGTTCAGCAGGGACGACTGGCGCGCCAAGTCATTTCCCGCCATTTGTCGGCGAATCTATTCTTCTCGCGTGCCGGCTCCCTGAATCTGCACAAACTGCCAGCCGAACCGCCCTTTGATGCAAAGGTTGCCATGAGTCACGCTATGGTCCAGCGGCGAGGTCACGCGAACGATCTGGCCCCCCTGCTGGTGCACCGTGAGGTCGCACCCTACGCCGCAATAGGGGCAGATGGTGTCAGTCCGAGTCTGTCGGCTTTCGTTCCACGTGCCGGCCTGGCGCATGTCATATTCGCTCTTGAACATCAGCGCCCCGGTGGGGCAGACGCCAATACAGTTCCCGCAATAGACGCAGGCCGAGTCGGGCAGCGGAACGTCAAACTCAGTAGCGATGTGGGCGGAGAAGCCGCGACCCGCTACGGCAATCGCAAAGGTGTTCTGTGCATCGACGCCGCACGCTTCCACGCACTTGTAACACAGAACGCACTTGGAGTAGTCGCGGACGTAAAGCTCGTTGTCAATCTTTGCCGGCTGAGCGACGGTGGCGCCGGCTGCGCCGAAACGCTCTGGATGAGCGCCGTAGCGGCCCATATAGTCCTGCATCGCGGGTGCCGTGGAAAGGTCTACGGACGAAGCCAGAAATTCCAAAACCAGGTGGCGGCTCAGACGGACGCGCTCGGAATCCGTCTTGATCGACATATTGGGTTCCACCTTGCGTGAGCAAGCGGGAACGAGCGTGCGCGAGCCTTCCAGTTCCACCACACAGACGCGGCAGACGTTGACGGGGGTCAGGCTCTCCAAGAAGCAGAGCGTAGGAGTGTCAATGCCGAGCTTCTTGGCGGCGTCCAGGATGGTGGAACCCTCGGGGACGGAAACAGGTTCGCCATCAATCTTGATTTCAACGCAGGGGCGTTCGCGCTCCGGCGGCGCTTGCGGAATGGGGCCGCGCGGTGGAGGAATCGTCGGCTGCGGAGCGTTGAGCGGTTGCGAAGTGTCGGTAACCGATTGACTCATGCGAACAGACTCCATCGCTCGAGCGCGGACGCCAGCGCGCTGGCGGCGGTTTGGCCCAGTCCGCAGATTGAGGCGTCGCGCATGGCCTGGGCCATTTCGCGCAACATGGCGATTTCCTGCGCTGCCGAGCCCAGCGGCTTACCGCTTACGAGCCGCTGCAGCGCTTCCTGCTGACGTACCACACCGACACGGCAAGGAACACACTGGCCGCAAGTTTCGTGACGGAAGAAACTGGCGATGCGGAACAGGATCTGGCCAAGATCAACCGAGTCGTCAAACAGCATAACCACTCCGGAACCTAAAGTAGCCCCGATGGCGCGCGTGCCTTCAAAGGTGAGCGGCGTATCCAGTTCCTGAGGCCCAACAAAAGTTCCGGCCGCGCCGCCCAGAAGAATTGCCTGGAGTTTGCCGCTACCGGCAACGCCTCCGGCAAGCGTAATGAGTTGGCGCAGCGTAGCTCCCATGGCGATTTCGTAGACACCGGGGCGTGCGATGTGACCGCAAAGGCAAAAGAGCCTGGTGCCGGCGGAAGTTTCCGTCCCGAGCTTAGCGTACGCAGCGCCGCCTTCAAGGATGATGCCGGGAACGTTGGCAAGCGTTTCCACATTGTTGACGGCGGTGGGCTGCCGGAAAAGTCCGGACTGCGTCGGGAACGGCGGCTTGTTGCGTGGTTCGCCGCGATAGCCTTCAATCGAGTTGAATAGAGCGGTCTCTTCGCCGCAGATATACGCGCCGGCGCCGCGGCGAATTTCAATATCGAATTGCAGGCCGCTGCCAAGAATGTTTTCGCCGAGAAAGCCGTTTTGGTTGGCCGACTCAATGGCTTGTTGCACACTCTCGGCCGCCAGCGGGTATTCGCCACGCAGGTAGATGTAGCCGTGGCGCGCGCCCGTAACAAAACCGCCAATCGTGATGCCCTCGATCACTGCGAACGGGTCACCCTCCATGAGGATGCGGTCTTTGAAGGTGCCCGGCTCGGATTCATCGGCGTTACAGATGACGTAGTGCGCGCGTTGAGGTTCCTGCTCCGACAGATGTCTCTCGAGGAAAAGCGCCTCCCATTTCTTGGCAGCGGGGAATGCCGCACCGCCGCGCCCCAGCAGTCTTGAAGCGAACAATTCACGCAACGTGCCTTCAGGGCCGAGCTGGAGGGCCTTGCGGAGAGCTTGATAGCCGCCGAGTCTTTCATAGGCTTGCAAGGTTGAAGCGCCGCCTTGGCCCATGCGACGGAGAAGCCGCAAAGGCGAGGGTTCACTATTCCGTGTTGCTTGAGGCACGCTGGTTTGAATGTTCAGAACGTCTGGCTCGGCGGGCAGGCGACCTTGGACGGCGTCCGCTATCAAGGATTGCACGGCTTGCGCCGACGCCGGGGCCAACACGCGTTCATTAGATTTTTCCCCGGCCGCTCTGACTAGCGTCGCGGGAGCGCGCTCGCATAGACCGAGACACTGGCTGCGCAGCCAGATGGCATGTCCACCTGAGCATGGGGAAGCCGCGGGACCAAGGGTGGCTTCCAGTTCGGCACAAAGCTTGTCTGAGCCGCGTGTGACACACGCAAGGTCATCACAAACGTGGGCTACGACCAGAGGACGAGGCTGAAGGGAAAACATTCCATAGAAAGATGCCACGCCATAAGCTTCGGCGGGCGCGACGTCCAATCGCAACGCGACATAGTTGAGAGCGCCTGGGCTGATCCAACCGATGCGGTTCTGGATTGCGTGGAGTACCGGTAGAAGACGATGCCGCCTGCCGTGCGCGTCACCGTTGAAAGCCGCGCGCGTGTCGCAGATCGGCCGTTTACTGCCTTGTCGCCCGCTGTCTTGCCCCTGGCCGCCCTGCCAGCCCGATTCAGCCGCGCCCAGCTCAGAGTCAACGGCAGCGCGCTCTTCTGAGGTCGCTTGCGCGTCGGTTAGATGAAGATCCAATAGAATCCTCTAATGTACCTTTTCAATCCGAATGGCCGCTGCCTTGAACTCCGAGGTGCCTGATTTAGGGTCCACGGCGTCAATCGTCAGCTCGTTCGTTGCTACCTGGTCGTGAGCGTGGACTGATAAGAACGCGAGGCCCGGACGCAACCCCGAATCAAAGCGCACCGGTGCAACGAGTGAACCGCGCCTGGAGGTCACACGGACCTTTTCACCTTCACGCAGCTTATAGAGCAGACCGTCTTCCGGAGAAACTGCCAGCGCTTCTTTGCGCCGCAGCGGCGACAAATATCTTCCGCTTTGAACGCCGGTGTTGTAATCGTCGAGCCGACGGCCGGTGGTGAGGCGAATGGGATATTGCTTGTCGAGCCGGTCAACTGGAGGCTCGAATTCCACCACGCTAAACGGCGCTCGAGGGCCAATCAACGGTTCGCTCCACAGCCGCCCGTGGAGAAACATTTCTCCGGGATGCGACTCGTCATAGCACGGCCACTGAATGCCGCCCATTTCTTCCAGGCGCCGGTAGCTCATGCCCGCATGCATGGGGCTCAGGAGGCGCAACTCATTCCAAATCGCTTCGGGATGGGGCGTGCCCCAGTCATGGCCGAGGCGGCGAGCCAGGTCAAAAATGATCTCAAGATCGTCACGAACGCCGGCGGGAGACGGCACGGTACGGCGGACCCGCTGCACGCGGCGCTCGCTGGAAGTCACGGTGCCTTCGCTTTCAAAAGCGCCAGCGGCCGCGGGCAGCACCACGTCAGCGAGTTCGGCGGTCTTGGTATAGAAAAGATCCTGGACCAGAAGGAATTCCAGCCCGCCCAGCCGCTTCAGGGTGCGATGCCGGTCGGCCTCAGAGTCGGCGGGATTCTCGCCCAGCACGTACAGTGTCGTGAGGTGACCGTGCTCCATAGCCTCAAACATATCGCTCAGGTGCCAGCCACGCTTGGGCTGAATCTTCACACCCCAGGCTTTTTCGAACTTGGCGCGCAATTGATCGTTCTCAACATGCTGGAAGCCGGTAAGGCGGTCGGGAATCGCGCCCATATCGCCGCCGCCCTGGACGTTGTTCTGTCCACGCAGCGGATTCACGCCGCTGCCGTAGCGGCCCACATGGCCGGTGACGAGTGCCAGGTTGATGAGGGCAACGACGTTGTCCACGGCGTTGTGATGTTCCGTGATTCCCAGTGTCCAGCAGAGCTGGGCGCGCGGAACGCTGGCGTAAGCATGGGCCATCTTGCGGATGGCTTCGGCGGGAACGCCGGTTTCACGCTCAGCCCGCTCCAGCGTGTATTTCTCCACGTGCGCTTTGTAGGCTTCAAATCCGCTGGTAGCGTTTTGGATGAACCTTTCGTTGGCGAGCCCGGCGGCGATGATTTCGCGGCCCATGGCGTTGGCCAGCGAAATGTCGGAACCCACGTCCAGGCCCAACCACAATTTGGCCCAGCGCGCGGAACTGGTGCGCCGCGGGTCCACGACGTAGAGTTCAGCGCCGTTGTGCATGCCCTTCAGCAAATGATGAAAAAAAATCGGATGCGTTTCCCGAGCGTTCGATCCCCACAGCAGAATGACGTTGGTGTCTTCGATTTCGCGATACGAGCTGGTCCCGCCCCCTGCTCCGAATACCGCCGCCAGACCGGCGACGCTAGGGGCGTGTCAAGTCCGGTTGCAGCTATCGATGTTGTTGGTGCCCATGACGCTGCGGACGAATTTTTGCGCCGCGTAGTTCAGTTCGTTGGTGGTCTTGGAACAACTGAACATGCCAAAGTTTCGCGGATCTTTCTTCGCGATTGATTTGCGGAACGCCGTGGCGACGCGGTCCATTGCTTCATCCCAGGTCGCGGGACGATGCGAACCATTCTCCCGCACCAGGGGCTGCGTCAACCGGGCTCTCATATCTTTCGCCACAAGACTTCCCAATGCATGCTACGAAAAATCATAACATCTTGACCGAGAATCCGTCCGGCTACAAAGAGGTTGATCTCCTGCGTAGTGCGAGGGAACTGGAATAAACCGGAATTTCCTTATTTGGGGTTTCGCGTTCAGCCGCAGAGGCGCAACCGAAGGACACAGGTGGATGCCCTTTTCGTTGTCCAATCGCGCATGCCCGTGGTGCCGAGAGCACCGCCGTCGCTGCATCCGTATTCAAGATGCGCCAGGCGTAGCGGAGGCTATCGCGGTTTCCCAGAACCTGTTCACGATGTCTTTGTGGTTGTTGGGATGCTGTTGATTGAGGCCGTAGGGGACACGACTGACGCAATGCCGGGACCCGGCCGGGCGGGTTTGGGCGAGCGGGTTGCCACCAAACCTCTGCCGGCCGGGGCATTGCGGCTACTTGGTTTCCGCGGCGCTACTCCCCGCCGGGTTGAGAACTGGGCTGGCCGCGATCGTCACCCAGTCTGCTCTCACACGATCCCATTCCTGAATCAGCAGGCCGTGCTCCTCGAAAAAGGACCGAATCTGGGCAGTGTCCCACCCGACGACCTCTTCCAGGATCGGCACCAGGATGCTAAGAGCGTCGTCGCTCAGCACGGATCGTTTGGCGATGGGTGCCAGATACCGCGCTTGCGAAACCGCAATGGTGAAGCCGTCACGGCGGTTGACGTGGAGCATCACGTGAACGTCGGAGCTGCCGTCGCCCACGTAGGTGATGCGCTCCGGCGCAATTTGCAGCTTTCGCTGCAGGCCGCCCAGTACGGCAACCTTGCCGTAGCCGGCGTTGACTCGCACAATCGACTCGATCTGGCCCGAGGCGTTAAACGCCAGCCGCGTGCCGTGGATGTGATCAGGCGCGATGATGCCTTCGAGAGCGGACTCCATCACCTCCTGAGGCGACGCCGAAATCACGTGAAAGTCGAAGTGATAACTGTCAATGGCATTACCCACAAATTCAGAGAGCTGCTTGATGTTCTTCTTCAGATGCACTCCCTTGCCCGCCTCCGAGAGGTGCTGCTTGCGCACTCGCTTGCGGTAATCCGGGTCATGCAGCAGCAGGTAGCTGAGCTCACCACCTTGCTGGACAAAATTCTGCTCGGCCAGAATCGCAACCTTGCGCTCAAACTCCTTGGCCGGAATTCCCACCAACTCGCTCAACACCAAGCCCGAATCGTTAAAGCTCAGCGTCTGATCGAAATCGCTGGCCAGCAAATAGTGTTTCGCCAAGAAATTCACCTCTTGCATAAGTTTCACCTCCAAGTTTAAGTCTCAACAACTGCGTTAAACACAACTGTAACAGGTGAATGGGTGAGGGCAGCTTTCTCGCCTCCATTAGATGCGGCGGTCTTTAAAAAGATTGTCGGTCTGTGATCGCAATATCTAATGGCGATGATTCAGGATTGCGGTGCGGGCCGTGGCTTAGTAACGTAACGGATGTGCTGCCGGAAGCCGCAGGGGAAACGAGCACGATTGAGAAATGACTCGTGGCAATGAACGCCTATTCGAAAGTAATAGCATCATAGAACCCGTCGGTAAGAGCTGTCCCGTTTGCTCGGCTTGACGCGTCAAAGCGTTGACGGATGCTTCTACTCGATGCACCGGCTGTGACAACGTGTTCCATTTACTTTTCAAATATCCGGTGGCGGTTTTCTCTAAGGGTGAGTTTATCCTGCAAAGCGGTTGGTCTCGCTGGATCCTTGTGCTGCTGATCCTCGCGGCTGCTGGCGGCTTGGCGGTGCAGATTCGTTCGCGCCTGCCCGGCGCGGCCTCCAACCTGAGGACTTGGCGCGGCGCTCTAATCTGGCTCTTCGAGTCCGCCGTGGTCGCGCTGGTGCTCATTTTGCTTTGGAGGCCGGCCATCGTGGTGGCTGAACTCAAACCACAGCAGAATATCGTCGCCGTGCTGGTGGATGATTCGCGCAGCATGGCGATCACGGAGGATGGGACCACGCGCGAGGCGCGGGCCATTCAGGCCCTCAACTCGGGCGTGTTGACGGATTTGCAGAAGAAGTTTCAGACGCGCCTCTATAACCTCGACACTCACGTTAGCCGCATTCCAGGTCTGGCGGGGCTTGCGGCCTCCGGCCCGCCCTCAGCGACGGCGACGCGCATCGGTGACAGCCTCAAACAACTGACTGAAGAGACCTCCGATCTGCCGATCGGAGCCGTGGTGCTGCTGAGCGACGGCTCTGACAACACGGGCGGCATCGACCGCGAGACGATGGCCGCCCTCCGCCAGCGCCGCATTCCGGTGCACACC
This sequence comes from Terriglobia bacterium, assembly GCA_035578005.1. Lineage (GTDB taxonomy): Bacteria > Acidobacteriota > Terriglobia > UBA7540 > UBA7540 > Gp13-AA77. The sequence goes on along the minus strand of DATJYK010000243.1, from coordinate 30,666 downwards.
GTCGGCTTCGGGCGGGAACAGATGGACCGCGACGTAGAAATCAATGACGTCGAGGTAGCGCCTCGCACCCTGGCCGGCTCACGGCTGGCGGCGACGGTCAAGTTTCACCAGCGCGGGTACTCGGGCCGCAAGTCCATGCTTCGAGTTCGCGATGGGGCGAAGACGGTGGGCGCTCGCGAGGTCACCTTCGGTCGCGACGGTGAAATCCAAGGCGAGACCCTGCTTTTCGATGTGGGATCCGCCGGCGAGAAGGCTTTTCAGTTCTCCATCGACACTTTGCCCGACGAAGAGAATTCATCAAACAACAGCATGGTGCGCCTGGTGGACGTTCGGGCCGACAAACGCCGCATCCTTTATATGGAAGGCGAGCCGCGCTGGGAATACAAATTCATCCGCCGGGCTGAGGATGACGACCCCAACGTTCAACTGACCTCACTGGTCCGGACGACCGAGAACAAGATATACCGGCAGGGAGTCGACAACCCCGACGAACTGGCCGATGGCTTCCCTTCGAGCAGCGAGAGCCTCTTTGGGTACCAGGGCCTCATCATCGGGTCGGTTGAAGTGAGTTACTTCACACCGCAACAGCAAGCACTCATCAAGCAGTTCGTTGACCAGCGCGGCGGCGGGCTCTTGTTCCTCGGCGGCCGCTTCGCGCTGGCCGACGGGGGCTGGAGTTCCTCCAGCCTGGCTGACTTGCTTCCGGTGGTCCTCCCCAACAGGAAGGACACGTTCGTGCGCGACCCAGCCACGGCCGAACTGACCCCGGCCGGCGCCGACAGTATCATTTGCCGCCTGGTGGAAGACCCGGACGACAACGCGAAGCGCTGGAAACAACTTCCCTACCTGATGAATTACCAAGATGCAGGCACGCCCAAACCCGGCGCGGTGGTGCTGGTGCAAATGAACACCGGCCACGGAAGATTGCCCTTGCTGATCACCGAAAACTACGGCCGCGGCCGGACTGCCCTGCTGGCTACGGGAGGAACTTGGCGCTGGCGAATGAGCGTGTCTCTGGAAGATCAAAGCCACGTTATATTCTGGCGCCAATTACTGCGCTGGTTAGTCACGGACACTCCGGGCCGTGTGACTGCTTCGGTGGCGAGTCCCATCCTGTTCGACGAGGGTCACGTCAAGTTTTCCGCCGAGGTCCGGGACAAAGATTATCTGCCGGAATCCGACGCCCAGGTGGAAGCTCGTATTTCCGGGCCCGGAGTGAACTCGGAGGTGGTGGAGTTGACGCCCGATTCGCGCACGGCGGGGCTGTATCATGGTGAGTGGACCGCGGACACGCCCGGCGGGTACCAGGCCGAAGTAGTGGCCAAGCTCGGTGATGGAGAGGGCCGTGATATCGCGAGCTTCGAGCGCATGGACGGAGTTGCCGAGAATTTCCACACGGAGCAGAATCGCGAACTGCTGCAGAAGCTTTCGGAAGAAACCGGAGGACGCTATTGGCGGCCTCAGGACTTGTCCAAGCTCCCGAGCGAGATTGGTTACTCCGAAGCGGGAATTACGGTTCGCGAGACCAAGGACCTGTGGAACATGCCGGCCGTCTTTTTGCTGATTCTGGCACTGCTGGGTACCGAATGGCTGCTGCGCCGCAAGTGGGGTGTTGTGTGATCGGCCACCCTGGGAGCGCGGGCGTCTCGCCCGCCGTGCGTTTTGAGAGAAGGCCGAAGAGCGGGCGAGACGCCCGCGCTCCCAGGGCTCTTCTGGGGACCACACGCTGGAGCTTATGGATCGGAGCCGTAATTCTGGCGGCGCTTCCCGCCCAAGCCGCCGTCTATTACGTGACGGTCGCCGGCTTGGGTGGAGAACCTGATTACGAGCAGCGATTCACTGGTCTCGCCCAGGATCTGGACAAAACCTTCAAGGCATCGGGCGCCGATGCGCACGTCTATACGCTCACCGGCAACGATGCAACTCGGGAACACCTGCGCGACACCCTGGCTGCGGTCGCCCATGAAGCCAAGCCGGAAGATGATCTCGTGCTGGTACTCATCGGCCATGGCTCCTTTGACGGCGTCGAATACAAATTCAACCTCGTCGGCCCTGATGTCTCGGGCGTCGAACTCGCCCAGTTGTGCGACAGTGTTCCTGCGAAGCGGCAGTTGATCGTGAATACGACGAGTGCCAGCGGAGGTTCGATTCCCGCTCTTGAAAGGCCCGGACGCGGCGTGATTGCCGCCACTAAGAACGGCTCTGAAAAGAATGCGACCATCTTTGCCCGCTACTGGGTCGAGGCCCTTCATGATCCCGACGCGGACGTTGACAAGAATGACTCCGTCAGCGCCCTCGAAGCGTTCCAATACGCGGAACGCAAAACCACGGAGTTCTACGAATCTGAGAAGCGTCTGGCCACCGAACACGCCGTATTCGATGACACCGGGAAGAACGAAGCGGTGCGCCAGCCGTCGGTGGAGAGCGGCGAGGGTCTCCTGCTGTCGAACTTCGTACTCCTGCGTATAGGTGCGGCACAGAAGGCGGCGAACGATCCGGCTAAGCGCGCTCTGCTGGCCAAAAAGGAGGAGATCGAGCGCCGCATTGACACCCTAAAGTACGAGAAGGCGGCAATATCGCAGGAAGACTACAAGAAGCAGCTCACCGACGCGTTGGTAGAGTTGGCGCGCGTGCAAGAGGAGCTGGACAAGTGAACTGCGCAAAGGGAGCCTCATTAGCTTGCATTCCTTTTCAGGATTCGCAGAGGGCGGGGCTTCTGAGTGTGTGCGAAAACTCGTGCTTGGCAGCGCGAAGAGTGGATCCCCGCCTTCGCGGGGATGACATCGTTCAATGTGGAAGCTCTTCCCGACGCAGTCATTCCCGCGAAGGCGGGAATCCACGAGGTTTCCTAAAAATCCTTCAGTCCTTTTCGAGCCCAGGGGAGAAATGCGGGTTGGTAGGCATCATCATACTGGCTGCCGCCGGCCTGGCTTATGGAGCCACTCCTGAGGGCTGCCAGGCTCTGCGGAAGCACGGCCGCAACGCCGAAGCGCAGAAGTGTTTCGAAGATCTCACGCAGACCCGCGATCCTTACCTTCGTGCCGAAGGGTACTGGGGCCTCGAAAGATACCAGGAGGCAAACGACCAGTTCCGCATCGCTGTAGCGCAATCAGACCAAAACGCGAATTACCGCGTCCGCTGGGGCCTGCTGTTGCATGAACGCTTCAACAACGCCGAAGCCGAGGATTTGTTCAAGGAAGCGTTGCAGCGAGACAGCAAGAATGCCCGGGCTTATTTGGGGCTCGCGCTGGTCAGCGCTGACGGCTTTGACAGCAAGGCCATCGAATGGACCACCAAGGCGCTGGAGCTTGATCCCAAGCTTGTTGAAGCCCACGAGCTGATGGCCAGCCTGGCGTTGGAAGACTCCGACACCCAGCAGGCTCTCGCGCAGACCGATCAGGCTCTGAAGCTCTCTCCCGAAGCGCTGGACGCGATGGCCATTCACGCCGCTAGCGAAGTGCTGGCTGACCGATCGCCTGACCCATGGCTCGACAAGGTGCGGCAAGTGAATCCCGCTTACGGGCAGGCCTGGGCCCTCATCGCGCACCACCTCGTGTTGAACTACCGGTGGGAAGACGCCGTGAGTTACTACCGCCAGGCGGTGGCGCTCGACCCGGAGCTTTGGTCGGCGCGCTCGGATCTCGGCGTCAATCTCATGCGGCTCGGCCAGGACCAGGAAGCGCGCCGGCAGCTCGAGATGTGTTACGACCACGATTACAGAGACGCTGCTACCGTGAACAGCCTTCGCCTCCTCGACAGCTACCAGAACTTCGTCACCATCAAGGAACCCGCGTTGATTCTGAAGCTCGACAAGAAGGAAGCCGACCTGCTGCGGCCTTATCTTGAAGAGCAGGTGAGACGAAACATCGCGGACTACGAAAAGAAATACAAAATGACGCTGCCGGGGCCGGTGCAGGTGGAGGTGTACCCGAACCACGAAGACTTCGCGGTTCGCACCATGGGCATGCCGGGCCTGGGCGCGCTTGGCGTGACGTTTGGTGAGGTTGTCGCCATGGACAGCCCGTCCAGCCGCGAGCCTGGCAGCTTTAACTGGGCCAGCACGCTGCGGCATGAGATGAGCCACGTGTTCATTCTCACCGCCACTAACCATCGCGTGCCGCGCTGGTTCACGGAAGGCTTAGCCGTCCACGAGGAGACAGAAGCCTCGCCGGAGTGGGGTGACCGAGTCACGCCTGAGATTCTGGTTGCGGTTCGCGACAAGAAACTGCTCCCGGTGGCGGATCTCGACCGCGGGTTCGTGCGCCCCGAGTACCCCAGCCAAGTGCTTGTCTCCTATTTCCAGGCCGGACGCATTTGCGACTACATCAAGAGCCGCTGGGGCGATGACAAGCTGCTCGACATGGTGCACTCGTTCGCAGGGCACAAGACCACCGCCGAGGTGATCCAGCAAGACCTCGGAATGAAAAACGACGAGTTTGACCGCCAGTTCCGCGACTGGCTCAACCAGGACATTGGCAAGACCGCCACCAACTTCGATGAGTGGCGAAAGCGCCTAAAGGATCTGGCGCAGCTCGCGAAAAGTGGTCAATACGATGGGGTCCTCAAGCAGGGCGACGGGGTTCTGCGCCTGTACCCTGAATACGTGTTCGCGGCCAACGTTTACCAGTTCATGGCCGACGCCGATGTTGCTAAAGGGGACGAGCGGGCCGCCGCCGCGGTGCTCACCCGCTACGAGAAGATGGGTGGCAGCAGCCCGGATTCTCTCAAAGAGCTGGCTTCGCTCGAGGAGAAGTTGGGCGAGCCGCAGCAAGCGGCGGACACCCTGGATCGGATCAACTACATTTACCCGATGGACGAAGCCCTCCACCGCCATCTTGGTGACCTTTGGTTCCGTCAGAAGAACTTCGACGGCGCCGTCCGCGAATACGGCGCGGTGGTAGCGATGCATCCGCTCGATACTGCCTCCGCGCAGTTCAATTTGGCCCAGGCCTACTTTGCGGAGGGCCGGAAGCAGGACGCCGAGGAGCACATCCTGGCGTCGCTGGAGTCTGCACCTGGCTTTCGTCCCGCCCAGAAATTGCTCTTGCAGATCGAGGATACAGGAAAGGAACCGCAATAGCTTATGGCCGCTCTCGCCGAGATCAATCTCGATTCCGAAGTGCTTCTGAATCGCGTCAAACGCTTTCAGGCGGTGCGCGACAACATTCTGGCGCAGGTCCGGCAAGTGATCGTGGGCCAGGAGGAGGTCCTTGACCAGATTCTCATCGCGCTGTTTGTGGGAGGCCACTGCCTGATCACAGGCTTGCCCGGTACGGCCAAGACTCTGATGGTTCGCACCATCGCGCAAACGCTGGGCCTGGTCTTCAAGCGCATCCAATTCACGCCGGACTTGATGCCGTCCGACATCACCGGCACTGACATCATCGAAGAGGATTCCACCACGGGCCACCGGCGCTGGACTTTCGTTCAAGGGCCCATTTTCGCCAACGTCCTGCTGGCCGACGAAATTAATCGCACGCCGCCAAAGACGCAGGCCGCGCTGCTCGAAGCCATGCAGGAGCAGGCCTGCACGGTTCGCGGCAACCATTACAAGCTGCCGTCGCCGTTCTTTGTTCTGGCTACACAGAATCCGATCGAGCTGGAGGGCACGTATCCGCTGCCCGAGGCCCAGCTCGACCGGTTTCTGTTCAATGCGGTCCTCGATTACCTGAGCGCTGACGACGAGGTGAAGGTAGTGGATCTGACGACCACTACACACGTCCCTCAGGTCGAGACCGTCACCAGCGCTGAGGAGATTCTCGACTTCCAGCAGCTCGTTCGCATGGTACCCATCGCGGAGCCCCTCGCCCGCTACGTCGTAGCGCTGGTTCGCACTACCCGGCGGGCAAGTACCAACGCGCCGGATTTCATCAAGAAGTACGTGAACTACGGAGGCAGCGTCCGCGCGGCTCAATACATCGTGCTGGCGGCCAAGGCCCGGGCGCTGGCCCGGCGCCGCTATCACGTGGCTTACGAAGACATCACCGCTCTCGCGATTCCGGTGCTCCGTCATCGGATTCTGCTGAACTTCCACGCCGAATCCGATCGCGTGGATGCGGACGAAATTCTTCGCCGCCTGCTCGAACACATGCCGCCGCCGTCCGGAGATTAAAGATGTAGAGCCTCCGTGATTAGCCTATTATCGCACGGGATCACGCTGCTCGCACGAGCACGTTGGGAAGCAAGATCGCATGACAAATTTACTAGAGGTATAACAGATCAGACGAGCAAAATTACCGAGCGAAACCGTTAGGTGTATGAAAACAAAGGACCGGCCAGTGCGAAAAGTGAGAAACGACAGTTGGCAAGTCGCGTGACTCAGTTCTTTGCGGACTCCAAGCCAACCGCCTCGATTTGAGTAACGATGGAACGCTTCCTCGACCCGTCCGTGCTCGCCAGCCTCTCCGGCCTTGACCTGGTGGCCAAGACCGTGGTGGACGGATTCGTCTCCGGACTTCACCGCTCGCCGAGCTTCGGTTTCAGCCAGGAATTTGCCGAGTACCGCCCATACAGCCCGGGCGACGACCTCCGCTACGTGGATTGGAACGTCTTCGCGCGCACTGAGCGCTGCTACCTGAAGCGCTACCGCGGCGAAACCAATACCCTGCTGACCGTGCTTCTCGATGCCAGCAACTCCATGAACTACTCTTCGCACGGGGTCAGCAAGATGGACTACGCGCGTTTCACTGCCGCCGCGCTCTTCTACCTTACAACGCAGACTCAACGCGACGCGGCCGGCCTGATCGTTTTCGATGACGAGCTTCGCGACTATATCAGGCCTTCAGCGCGTCACGGCCAACTCTACCGGCTCCTGAGTGGTCTCGAGCACGCCGAACCGCGCGCCCGCACGGACTTCGCCAAGCCGATCCACCATTTCCAGCAATTCCTGCGGCGGCGTGGAATCGTCGTGTTGATTTCGGACTTCTATGAGTCTCCCGATCGAGTTGTCAGAGCGCTTGAGCCCTTGCGCTACCGCGGCAACGAAGTCCTGCTCTTCCACGTCTTAGACCCGAATGAGATCCGGCCCGAGATCCGCCAGCCGACTACCCTTATCGATCTTGAGACCGACGAAACGCTGGAGGTGAGTCCGGAATACATTCAGGACCACTATGCGACGCGGATCGACGCGCACGTTGAGGCGCTGCGAGACCGCGCTCACGGCTCGGGAATGGACTACGATCTGCTCACCACGAACCGGCCGCTCGACGGCGCTCTGCACGAATACCTCAGCATCCGGCAAGGGAGGCTCTAATGGGCCTTCTTGCGCCCTGGTTTCTGCTGGGTGCGGCGGTGGTGGCGCTGCCCGTCTATCTCCACCTGCTTCGCCGTCACCGGTCCGATCCTCGTCCCTTCAGCTCCCTCATGTTCTTCGAGCGTCGCACACAGAGCTCGATCAAGCACCGCCGCCTGCGGTATTTGTTGCTTCTTTCGCTTCGGGTCGCGCTTCTGCTGCTGCTGGCGCTGGCCTTCGCCGATCCGTTTATCAGACGCCCCGCCGCCGGCGGCACAGGCCACAAGCTGCGGCTCTTGGTTATCGATAATTCGTTCAGCATGCGCGCAGGATCGCGGCTGGCCGATGCCCGCCGCGAAGCCCTTTCTGTGCTGGCCTCACGCAGGCCCACGGATCGCGCTGAGGTCATGACGCTGGCCTCGCAGATTCAGGCGTTGACTCAGCCTACCGAAGACACCGCTGCGTTGCGTGCCGCAGTGGAAAGCGTCGAACCCGGAGATTCCCGCGCCAATTTCGGCGAACTCGCTCGCGCCGTCCGCTTGCTCAGCGAAGGCGCGGGGACGCCGATCGAACTTCACTTCTTCAGTGACATGCAGAAATCGGGAATGCCGCCGAGTTTCGCCGAAATGGCGCTCCCCGCCAGCGTCTCGCTGGTGCCGCACGCCGTAGTGGACAAAGTCGAGCCCAATTGGACCGTTGAAAGCGTTGATGCACCCGGACAGGTTTTCGACCCGAAGAAAGCAACTGTCCGAGCGGTCGTCGCCGGTTACCACACTCCGGCGGCCAGCCGCTCGGTCTCTCTCGTAGTCAACGGGAAGATTATCGCGACGCGAAATGTGCAGGTTCCGGCCAACGGGCGTGCCACCGCTGAGTTCCCCACTCTGGACGTGCCTTATGGACTCAGCCGCTGCGAAGTCAGGATCGATTCCGCCGATTCGTTGCCCGCGGACGACGTGGCCTTGTTCGGCGTCCAGCGCTCCGATCCTGGGCGAGTCTTGTTCATTCACCAGCCGGACGACTCACGTTCGCCCTTCTATTTCGGCACGGCGCTCGAGTCAGCGACACAAGCAGGGTTTAAACTCGAGACCGTCACCCTCGACAAGGCGACCGCCAGCCAACTGTCCAATTATGCCTTCGTGGTGCTTTCTGACCTTCTCTCCGTGCCGCGGTCGTTCGAAGAGAGTCTGCTAGAGTACGTCCGGCGCGGCGGCGGCGTGCTGTTGGCCGCTGGAACGTCGACGGCACGTGCTACTCGCGTTCCCTTGTTCGACGAGAACGTGTTGGGGTCTCACGACTACTCGCGGGACGGAAGCGGCTTCCTCACGGTGGGCCAAGCGGACCGCTCGCACCCCTCCATCGCGAATGCGGATGGGTGGGCGGGCGTTAAGTTCTATTTTGCGACACGCGTGAACGATACCAATTCTCAGGTGATCGCGCGACTTGCCGACCAGACACCCCTGCTGCTGGAAAAGCACCTCGGCGAGGGCCGCGTCCTCTTGTTGACCTCAGGCCTGGACAATCTAACCAACGACTTTCCACTGCACCCGGCTTTTTTACCTTTCGTCGAGCAGACCGCCCGCTACATGTCCGGTCTAGAAACTAGCGGAAGCGCTAGGGTGGTGGATTCCGTGTTTGAACTCAGGTCCGGCAAACAGCCGGCCACGAGCGTCCAGGTCATCGGCCCGGACGGACGTCAGGCTCTGTCCTTGGACCAGTCCGTCTCAGCTCAGACGTTTCCGTTGACGCGTGCCGGGTTCTACGGGTTTCGCCGAGCCAACGGGCACACGGATTTGGTGGGTGTCAACCCGGACCGCCGGGAGTCAGACCTCGATGTGATGCCGGACGACGTCGTGTCGCTGTGGCGCGCGGGGAGCAGCGGGCGCGGCGAGGCCGGCGCCAGCGGTGCCGCGCCGGCGGAGTCGAGGTCTCGTGACCTCTGGTGGTACGTGATGTTGCTTCTGCTGGCGGCCGCGGTTGCGGAATCCCTGCTGGCTAGTCGATACTTAGGAGAGCTACGGGAGGGCCCATGAGCAAGCGGGACCAACTCGACGCCTACCTCAAGCAAGTGGAGAAACGCCTGCGCCTCGATGCGCTGCTGAGGGGCGCCGCCATCCTGACCTCCGTAGCCCTGGTGGCAACTGTCGCGCTGGTCCTGGCCACTAATGCGCTCGCTTTCTCTGGCGGAAGCGTCACCGCCGCGCGCGTGGTCCTCTTCATCACGATTGCCGTTGCATTGGGCCTCGGGCTGGTGCTGCCCGTGTACGCGCTCAATCGCCGCCGAGCGGCTCGCAAGCTTGAAGCCGCTCTTCCGGAGTTTCAACAGCGTCTGGTCACCTTCGTGGATCGTACGCCGGCGAAATCCGAACCCTTCATAGAGCTATTGGCTGCCGATACGCTGGACCTGGCTCGCAAGGCCCAGCCTGGTTTTCTGGTGCCTGACCGGAAGCTCTTGGCATCCGTCGCTGCCGGTGTCGCTTGCCTCGGTGTTCTCGTCTGGATGATCGCCGCCGGCCCCGGTTTCCTGGGCTACGGGGCCGCGCGGCTGTGGGCCGGAACTCCGCGCAAGGCTGCCGCGTTCTACGACATTCGGGTGAGTCCTGGCGACGCTGTCGTCCGCCGGAATGCGACCGCAGCCGTCACCGCGCAACTCGTCGGCTTCGAAAGTCCGCAAGCTCACCTGTTCGCGCGATACCGGAGCACTTCCAAGTGGGAAGAGGCCGCGATGCAGCCTCAGGCCGAGGGTCCGGGTTTCCAGTTCCTCTTTGCGAGCCTGCCCGATGACGTTGAATACTATGTGGAAGCCGGTTTGGTGCAGTCCCATCACTTCAAGATTCGCGTGGCCGACCTACCCTCGATCAAACAAATTCGGGTAACGTACCACTACCCCGCGTGGACGGGACTGCGCGATGTCGCCGAGGAGCGCGGCGGCGACCTGCGAGCGGTGGAGGGTACCGAAGCCGAACTTTCGATTTCTACCGACATGCCGCTCAACAGCGGGGTTCTCGTTCTGGACGACCAGCAGCAAATTGCTCTCGCCGGGCACGACGCGAATCTCTATCAAGGCGCCATCCGAATCGAACGGGATGGGCAGTACCATGTAGCCGCCTTGGACCAAGGACAGCTCGTGCGTCTCTCCGATGATTTCTTCATCGAAGCCGACAAGGCGAATCCGCCGGAGGTTAGCATCACGAGGCCGGGCGGCGATTATCGGGCCAGCCCCATCGAGGAAGTGACTGTTTCTGTGAACGCACACGACGATTACGCCCTGAAAGACGTCAGCCTTCATTACTCGGTCAACGGCGGTCCCCAGCAGACGATGGAGATGCTCAAACAGAAAGGAGCCAAGACGGCTGAGGGCTCCGCGACGCTATCGCTTGAGGATTTCAAACTAGTTCCCGGTGACGTGGTCAGCGTCTATGCCACCGCGAAGGGCTCGAGCGCAGAATCGCACAGCAACATGTCTTTCATTCAGGCCGAGCCCTTTGAGCGCGAGTACTCCCAGTCCCAAGTGGCCGGAGGTGGGGAGGGGAATATGAGTGGCCAGGAGTTCGACATCGCACAGCGCGAGAAGGAGATTATTGGCGCCACGTGGCAGCAGCAGGGCGATAAGCAGGCTAACGGGCAGCAAGCGGCCGAAGCAGCCAAGTTCCTCTCCGGCGTGCAAGGCAAGCTGCGCGGCCAGGCATTGACGCTCGCCGGGCGCCTCCAGAGCCGCGAGTTGAGCGAGGCAAATGAGGAGTTCAGCGCTTTTCAGAAAGACATGAATGCTGCGGCCGAGGCGATGGGGCCCGCCTCGGAGAGCTTGAAGCAACAGCAGTGGAGCAAGGCCATTCCCGGCGAGGAGAAGGCGCTGCAGCACCTCCTGCGCGCCGAAGCCACTTTTCGCCAGATTCAGGTCGCATTTGGCGGCCAAGGCGGCGGTGGAGCTGGCGCCGGCGGCGACCTCGCGAACCTACTAAACCTTGAGCTTGACACGGAGAAGAACCAATACGAAACCGGGCAGACCGCGGCCTCGGCTAGCCAGCGCGCCGACCAGATCGACAAGGCGCTCCAGAAGCTGGACGAGCTGGCGAAGCGGCAGCAGGACCTGGCCAATCAGCAGCAGGACGCCAAGAATCAGAGCCCACAGCAGCGTTGGCAACAGGAGATGCTGCGCCGCGAGGCCGAGCAGTTGCAGAAGCAAATGGAGCAGCTCGCGCAGGGAGGACGCCAAGGCCAGCAGGGCGGTCAGGCGAGTTCGCAATCGGGCAGTTCCGCAGCAAGTTCGGCGGCGGGCGGGTCATCCGGCAACAGCCAGTCGCAGGCGACCGTCGATCAGCGCATCCAGCGCGCGCTCGATCAGCTCCGTCAGGCCAACGATGATATGCGCCGTGCCACCTCTCAAGGACAAACCGCGGCAGACGCGCGCCGCGCCGCCGACCGCCTGCAACAGGCCACCAAGCTGCTGGGCGGTGTCAAACAGCAGCAGGGCTCCGGGCAGCTCGACGCGCTGGCTCAGGAGGCGGATCGGCTGGCAGCCGAGCAGCATGACCAGGCGACCCGCGTTCAGCAGAAGTTCGGTAAAGGGAGTTCGAGTTCGGGGAACTCCCAGCGCTGGTTCGGCGGTGGCGATGACGAACAGTCAAAGCTTGCTGACAGCCGCCAGCTTCTTGCCTCAGATTTGTCGCGTCTCGAAAAGGCCACCCAGGATGCTGCGCGCCAATTGGGCTCCGGCCAGCGCAACGCAGCCTCGAAGCTGCAACGAGGTCTCAGCGAAATGGATGGCTCGAACCTTCAGGCGCGGCTCCAGCACAGCGCCCAGGCCATGCGCCTGGGTTTGCCTCCCGAGGGTTCATTAGAGCAGTCGATGACCGCAGACATGGACCGCTTTGATCAGCGCATCCACGAGGCGCAGCAGGCACTGAAGGGGCAGCAGCAGGGTCCCGATGAAGCCCTGGAACGTGTGGAGCGGCTTCGCAGCCAGATCGATGCTCTGACTCGTAACTTGGGGAACCCCGGCGGAAGGGCGGGCCAGTCTTCACAATCCCGGAGCGGACAATCCCAACAGTCTGCAAGCGCGCAACAATCCCAGAACGGTCAGCAAGGGCAGGGCGGCCAACAGGGCCAGGGTGGTGAGCAAACCCAAGCACAGAACGGTCAGCAAGGGCGGGGCGGTCAACAGGGCCAGGGTGGTGAGCAAACCCAAGCCCAAAGCGGTCAGCAGGGTCAGGCTGGCGGGCAAGGCCAGCAGGCTCAGGGCAGCCAGCAGGGGCAGGGCAGTCAAGGAAGCCAGAGCGCGGACGCTGCCGGGGGCTTCCAGTCCGGGGGGCCGGGCGGACCGCGTGTCTGGCAGGGCGGGATGCGAAATGGCTCGCGTGGTCCGGAGGACGCGAGTGTTGGCGGCGGCCCTGGCATCGAGACGTCAGACTCCGACGCATCGGCTGAAGTGGCTCGCCAGCGAGCCCTGCGAGAGCTCGACGGTTTACGGCAGGATATTCGCGCTAGCGCGCCTGATGCAGAGGCTGATGCCCAGGCACTGATGCGCGATCTTCAACGGCTCGGCCCCGGCGACTACGCGGGTAACCCGGCGCTAGTGGAGCAGTTGCGCGCACAGGTTCTCGCCGCCATGGATAACCTCGAGCTTCGGCTACGCAGGGATTTGGGTCAGCAGGAGTCTGGCCAGGTCCGCAACGGCGATTCGCTGCGCGTCCCGCAGGGATATCAGGAATCCGTCGCAGAGTACTTCCGGCGGCTGAGCAAGAACCACTAAGCTTTGCTTTTCGCCGCGGCAATTGCTCTGGCCATTAATGACGCAACGAAGTTCTGGAAACCAAGTTCAGCAGCCGGCTCGCTGTAGTGACCACGGAGACCAGCCGAATTGCTGGACATTAGGAAGCAAGCCGCGTCGTAGAGTCGTTCGCGGACGAGCTTGGTTAGAAGAACCTCGTAGCGCTTTGCGTAGGACGCGTCCCCGAACTCCGCAAACACCTTGAAGTGAGGCTCCCGAGCTCTCACCGGACTAACCGATCGCCGCGCTTCCTCGAGAAGCATCAAGTACCCGAGCCACGGTCTTGCCGAAGGCTTAAAGGCTCCTTCCCGATAAGCGGCCCAAAGGTCCACGGCGCTCCCGATTGCCTCTTCAGTGCGGTTGTTGTAGTTATTTCCGAATGAGCCCACCTGCGATTTGAATTCGATGCCAGCAAGGAGCATGCCGTCGGAAACGACGAGGAGATCCCACTTCTTTTCTGGTCGATACCAGCCGGGGAGCTCCAGGAACTTGGTGCAATACACGTGAGCCCGAGGAAGGCCGCTCTCGCAGAGAAGATCGCGCACCAGGCTGACGAAGCCATTCATCTGGGCTCCGCCGGTGACAGCCGAACGAGCGCCAGTATCTTTGTTTCCGGAAGACGTGCCCTGCCTCTTCGCCTGCGTTTGTCGCGTGCTCCAAAAGTGCTTCACAGCAGCCCGAAGGCGCCGTTGGATTCGGGGATCAAGGCTCATATCGGGCTATTCGCCTTCCGAATGTTGATGGTCGTCCTACGAAACAACAGCGAAGTCTCATTCACAATCCGCTTGTGCGCCATATCGAAATAGTGCTCATCGACCTCGAAGCCGATGCTGTTGCGCCCCACACCGGCGGCTGCGACCGCGGTGGTGCCAGTGCCGAGAAACGGATCGAGCACCGTATCGCCAACGAAACTGAACATTCTTATCAGGCGCTCCGCAAGCTCCAACGGATACGGCGCTGGGTGATAACGTGTCGAGGCACCCGTGAGTCCCGACCAAATCTGCTGAAACCAGACTTTATGGTTCTTATCCGAAATGACGCTCAGAACCCGCGTCGGAAGGTCAGGCGCGCGATACCCGCCGGGCTTGCGCTCCATCAAGATGAATTCGATATCATTCTTAATGACCGAATTGGGCTCATAGGGCTTACCAAGGAAACCGGAGCCGTTATCAACTTCATAGACCGCGTTTGCAATCTTGTGCCAGATGATAGGGGCCAAGTTGTCAAATCCGGTCTTTCGACAGTGTTCCTGAATGGATGCGTGCAAGGGGATGACAGTATGGCGACCAGAGTTCTTTCTTCTTGAGAGACACACATCACCTACCACGCAAACCAGCCGGCCGCCAGGCACCAACGCTCGGAAGCAGTGCGCCCACACCTTGTCAAGCTCGCTGAGAAACTCGTCATAGTCCTTGACGTGGCCGAGTTGCCCGTCGGCGTGCCTGTATTCCTTGAGTGTCCAATACGGGGGAGAAGTCACGACGAGGTGAAGGCTGTTGGGTGCCAGTCCTGTCATGTCCCGTGCGTCGCCAAGGTTGAGGCTATGCGTGGTCGGCACTTTCTGAACCGCCGCTTCAATCAAGGTAATCAGCCGGTCATCTCTCGCGATGCGGGGGATATCAGTCTGCGGATTATGGAGCGGAGACACTTCGGGCGGGAGGAAATCGGCAAGGTTAAGAGCACTGATGGGTGGATCGTCAGCCTCGTCCTCCCTGATTGTATATGTCTGGTACATCGCCGAGCCCACGCTCAGTGCGTCATCGCATACACCACGTAGTTCACGCCGATGCGGATGCCCAGGTCGGAAAATCTTTCGGGATACCGCGGATCGTCAGACCATTCCCAGGAATCACCGATATCGGAGTTGAAGGAGATCGCAATCATCACGCGTCCCTTGTCATCGTAAATGCCGCGCCAGTGGGCGATCTTGCCGTCCAGTTTGTGACCCTGACGCAAATGCTCCGCGCCGGTGATGCGGTAGCGCTGATCGAGATCAAAGACGGTGTGGAAAATCGGATCGTTATCAGGGATTTCAACAATGGGACGGTCGGGGAAAACGAGCTTCATGCTCTGCTCGAACACTTCCCATTCCACGGTTCCATGAAAATCGTCGGCCATGAAAAAGCCGCCGCGCAATAGATAGTCGCGAAGCTTCTTTCCTTCGGCTGACGTTATCCCCCACTCTCCCACCTGCACGGCGTAAAGCCAGGGCCAGTTGTAGACTTCATCGCCATCGTCCAGGCTCACCGGTTCCTCGACCGAGCGCACACTGATGCGCGTCAGGCGGCGTAGGGCCCGCGAAAATTCACGGTCTGCCGGGGGATAATCCTGCGTCCAGAGCGAGAGCCCCTGCCTCCAGTCTCCGTCGAACCTGCCGCGATACCCGTCGTTCCAGCCCGGCGGATACATCAGCCGCGCGAAGGCAAACTCGGTCTTCTGTTGCCAGTCGGGGGGCAGCGGCACGTATCCATATTCGACGGACGGGTATTCCTTAAACGGGCGCTGGAAGCCACACCAGACAGTCACGAATAGGCAAGCGCAACCTAGCACCCAGAGCCGCTTAAGCTTCCTCATGCGCACCGCCAGCTCTGATACTAGCATCGGCGGAGCGCGCCTGCCATCGCCTTCACTACTACATCTCGATATCAGGCCGATGGGCGGACCTGGAGGCGCCAGGAGCTGTGCGGCGCGTTTGACGGTATCCCTTCCGCCTCCGCCACCCGCCGCGCAGCCTGCGACGCCGAGCGTAAGTGAGCAACAGCTCTTCGATCAGGACGTTAGGACGGCGTATTTTGACTTTAACCAATCCTCCTTGCGGCCCGACGCCGAGTCAGCGCTACGCAGCGACGACAATTTTCTAAAGACACATACAGATTTCAGGTTTACCGTTGAGGGAAACTGCGACCAACGAGGGAGCGAAGAGTACAACCTTGGTTTGGGGCAGCGGCGAGCCGACGCGGCCAAGAATTACTTGAAGGATCTTGGGATTTCGGCCGATCGCATCGCAACAATTTCCTACGGGAAGGACCGGCCGGTGTGTACAGAAAGCGATGAAGCATGCTGGCAGAGGAACCGCAACGCTCGCCCGGTATACGGAACCATAGCAAGATAGAGGCGGAGGGACTGCGCCGGGAGCCCCACCGGCTCTCGGCCGGTCCTAAGAGAACCCACACCTCATCGGTCCCGACCTGCGGCCCAAACCCCGGTAACGCAAGCGTCGCCCGGGGTTACCGCCTAACCTGCATTTCTCACCAGGATTCGAGAAGGGCGGGGCTTCAGCCTGGCTTCAGCCCCGCCGTTACAGCGTCGGTTTGATATTTGACGTGTTCCGCTCTCGCCGCAGCTTGCCGTTAGCAAGCTGCGCCGAGAGCGGAACACAAAGGCCGCGATTTCGCAGGATTCGGCGGGGCTGAAGCCCCGCCCTTCTCGAATCCTGGTGAGAAATGCAGGCTAAGGGGCTAGTGTCACGCCCGGTTCACTCTTGGGTTATCCTGGGCTTGGTGTGCTTGCTGTTGCCGGGGCCACAGCTTACCGGACGCGGGTCTTCCGGACCGGAGGTTTACGCCATGCTCGACGTCGCCACGCAAGAACGGGTGGCTTTGCGCCTTCGACGTATCGAAGGGCAGGTTCGCGGTCTCGAACGGATGGTCAAAGGTCCCCAGCTCTGCGTAGACCTGCTCACTCAAATTGCAGCGGTGCAAGCCGGTCTTAAAGGCGTCGGCGATGAGATTCTCCATCATCACCTTCGCTATTGTGTTCCTGACGCATTCGGGCGGCGTCTTCGCGGCACCGAGAAGGCGCGACTTGAAGAAATGGTGAAGATCTTTGTGCAGTATTGCAAGGAGCCCCGCGAGCGCGCGATTCACAAGCCGCCGGTGCGTTCAAAATGAATCGCTCGCCTACGGTTCAGCAGCCGCATTTTCATGCAAAGTATTGAGGCCCGAAGGGCCGCTCTATCAAAGCCCTAGGCAACGCCCAGGGTGATCGGCCAAGCCCCGCCAGACCCGGAGCCCTGAAGGGGCGAACCGAGACAAACCCGCTCAGTCCCACAGATAACGTTCGTCACATTTTAACGTCATAGTGCTCCAGGAACCGTCGATACGCCCCCTGAAAGCTGGTCGTCTGATGGTGCGCCTCCTGTTGCTCGATGTGCTGGAGCACGCCCTCCACCTCACCAGGCTCACGGCCTTTGTGCTGAAGATCAGATGAACGTAGATTTGAGAGAGCGATTGAGCCATTCCGATACTTCCTCTTAGTTCGCCCTTTCAGGGCTACATTCTTCATACCCTCGATTACTCACCCTGGGCGTTGCCCAGGGCTTTGATAGAGCGGCCCTTCGGGCCTCAATAATTGTGCCGGTGACAGAGCCTCACGCCCTGAGAGCCTCGTTTTGCCTCTCAGGGCGCAAGAACCGTCATGGGAGGGAAGCAGGGTTCAACCCGCCTGGATGTGGATGTCGCGGGCAAAGTCGCCGCTACGCTCCGGCAGAAGGGTAACCGATGCCTGTTTGCCGACATCGTTGTTCAGTTCCCTCATGGTGTCCCGGCTGTTGTTGGCGGCTACGATGCGTGTGGAGCGTGTCACTCGCAGGTCGAGAGGAATTCCGGCAGAGTCTTTCAGCACCACCAGGTGCGCGTGGTGGTCCACAGCCGTAATGGTTCCGGTGAGAGTCTCAGCAGGGCCCAGAACTTCGTCTTTCGCGGCGTGGCTGGTCTCTGCCTTCTCGTTCTTGACGGCAGTGTTTGACGTCTTAGACGCTGCAAAAGCTCCGGTCGCCGCGGCCGGCAGCAGCGCCATGGCAAGAATTGCGATTGTCGAGAGATGCTTTTGAATGATGCGCATTGTTAATTCTCCCGTTGTAGGTATTAAGATTCACTTTGTTTGATGCGAGGCCGAATCGGCTGAGTTTCCCGAGGGCGGCCGATGGGCGGAGGATACATGCTGTTGGGCGTGTATGGCGCGGACGCCCGCAGAGATCACAAATGCGATGTTCGCCACCGACACGGTGGTGCTGACTGACGACGGATTGGCTTCCGAACTGACTGAGCCGCGCCCTTTTCGAATCCTGGTTAGAAATGGAGGCTAGTGTCCCTAAATGTCACTGCAGACTGCCTCAAACCCTGCCTTATCGCCTTCGTGCAGCGTCAATTGCACCCCTTGCTCTCCCGATCTCCATACCCCGGAATTGGCAGGCAGCAAACGGCCGTCGGTATCGAACGCTCGATCGAGGCTACCGTGGTCGAACAAAACGAGGTCTGGATTGTGCCAGGCGCCGTGAAACTCAAGCCGCGGGCGTTCGTCCCACCTGCCCACAAAGCCGTAGTACCAGGGCCGGCGATAAACGTCCAGTTCCATCCGCTCTCCGTCGGTACTGGCGCCCATGTGTCTTGGCAAGTACCCTGTGACTCGCACCTTGTAATGTTCGCCGCGCGGTGTGCACAGTTCGCCCCACCCTACCACCTCGGGTCCACCCGAGTAAACGGCCGCACCCCGTCCGCCAGAGGGAACGTAAGGCTCAAACCAGACGTAGAGAGCGTAATTGTGGCCGGACGCTGACTGCATCTTGCCCCAGCCTCGCCACATGGGAATCGCATGGAAATGCCCTCCCATGCGGAAACTCCAGGGCATGAACACGGCCTGGAGCGCCAGCAGGAATATGACTCCCAAGATGCCGAAGCCCACCAGGTAGCCCAGCATCTTTACGAGGCAGCCCAAACATCCCAAGCGTGTTCCGCGCCTTGCGATCTGCCGAGGAATCACCGGCCCTGCACTCATCGAAGCAGCTCCTTGTTACTTCGCGCTGTGCCGTAGTCTACCTCAGTTGCACGGGCTGACATACTGGAACAATGGCTTCCTGCGCTGGATCGATGCGGGAGTTGAAGGCAGGCGAGTGCTGCGCGTCCCTGAGGCGCGACTCCAGTTTCGGTGGGTTCAACCGGCAATTTGAGCTTGGGCCCTCGTGGCGACATAAAGCCGCCTCTGCCGGCTGCCACCTGCCACGGCTGGGAATATCTCTGTTTTCAGCCCGCCCAGCCATGAGATAATGAGCTTTCCTAAAGACTGGAACGCCTTGGCACAGCCCTTGGGAGGTGGGGCGAGTGCCGGAAGAGAAAGGCGTCCGGGGGACTGTCATGCCTCTCGCCAACCGTTCCGCACTCGACCCCAAGGAACTAACCATCGATCGCCTGACCCGGAAGAGCCTCGATTCGCGACGTGCGGGGGGCGGGCGGCGGCGGTGCTGAAGGGGTACCGAAAAGCGCCGATTTCGTGCCACCCCCCGGGGGGTATGCCCTAAATGCAAAAACGAACCCGAGAAGTTGTTTAGAATCATCAAAAGTGCCAAAAAACGAACCCAAAACGAACCTAAACGAACCTAAAACGAACCCGAGCTTAGCCCATGGTGATCGCAATAAGTCATTCAGAATCAGTACGAGCTCTGTGACGCTGGAAGGGCTCAATTGAGGGCAACTGAACCCAACAAGGTGGCAAAGGCCTACGGCAGCGTTGCTCCAATGAAGCGAAGGTCCATCCGTCCATCCTCGTCCCCTGCTCTTGCCAACGGGTGGCGCGTGGGCCAAGTGGAGGCGCCAAAGCGCAATCCAAAACACCCAATTTCATGCTACCCCCCGGGGGGTATGCCCTAAGTGCAAAAACGAACCCGAGAAGTTGTTTAGAATCATCAAAAGTGCCAAAAAACGAACCTAAAACGAACCTAAACGAACCTAAAACGAACCCAAGCCCAATTGACAAGGGCTGGCTTAAGTCGTTCAGAATCAATAGAGGCTCTAAGTGCGCATCTTACGCTCAGGGGAGAAACCGGCCTTCGAGAGCCAGCAGCGCGATGGCGGCCAGAGTGGTAACAAGGGTCACCACCAGACCGACGCGAGTGAAATCCCAGAATGAAATCGTGGTTTGCTTATTGGCTTGCTGCAGCACGATGAGGTTGGCGATAGAGCTGATGGGGGTGCAGTTGCCGGCGAACGTACTGGTGACGGCGAGAGTAAGCCACACAACGTGTTGGTTAGCAAAAGATGGCACCAGGGGCCGGAACAGAAGAACCGCGGGAACGTTGCTGACCAGGTTTGACAGCACCAACATAGCTCCACTGAGGCCCACGAGCTGCGCCAGGGGCCCGCGTTGAAACCAGGGCTCGAAATGATCGATGAGGTACGAAGGCGCCCCTGAAAGCTCAAAGCCGTGGATGAGCACGAACAGCGCGGCGAAGAAGAGCAGCAGGGTCCAATCGATGCGGTCGTGGATGAAGCCGGATTTGACGCGGCCAATGAGGAGAATCAATGCGCCTACGGAGATGGCAACCAGCGGGAAGGTGAAATTGAGGCCCCAAAGCACCAGCACCAGTGAGGCGGCCAGTACACATTTCCCGAGCAGGACGCGATCGAGCGCGACCGGCCGCGCGGGAGCCATGGGAAGCGCTCCGCCGGCAAGATCGCGCCGAAAAATCAGCGCCAGCACAACGAAGTTCAGCGCGAGGCCCACAATCGAGACGGGCGCCAGACGGCCCAGAAAACCGAGGAAAGAAAACTTGCCGGCGATGCCGATGAGCGCGTTTTGAGGATTGCCGGTGATGGACATCGCTGACCCGACATTTGCCGAGGTCGCCAGCGCGATGACATAAGGACGCGGAGGCAACTTCAGGCGGTCGGTAACCGACAGCACCATGGGAGCAAACATCAGGCAGACGGTGTCATTGACGAAGAACGCCGAGAGAATGCCGGAAGTGGCCACGAGCAACGCCAGAAGTTGTAGGCGGCTGCGCGCCAGCGCGGCCACGTGAACGGCGATCCAGTCAAAGAAGCCCGACACCGCGAAGTGGGCCACCAGAATCATGATGCCCAGCAGAAACACGATCGTGTTCCAGTCGATCGACTGATAGGCGTCGTCGAGTGTGAGCACCCGCGCCAGCACCATGGCCACCGCGCCGCAGAAGGCCGCAGCCGTGCGGTCCAGGTAAGTGCTTCGGTTGCTTTCCACCGCGATCAGCAGATAAGTGGCGATGAAAATTGCGATCGGCGTCCAGTGGAGCGGAGGTAGATGGGGCATGAGCGATCAGTTCGCGCACCGTGCGGCGTGCGCGCGACACCCTTGGGAAAAGGATCCATTGGGCTGCGTCAGGGCCGCTACGACATCGTCTATGGCGTTGGCACGGTGCCGCGCGCGAGACGCAAGGACCCGCAACCGGGGATCGACCGTCACTTCTTGCCGTTGCCACCCCGGCCGCGGAGATAACGGTCGAAGCGATCGAGGAAGTCTCGCCACTGCGCCCGAAGCTCTTCCATTGAGGATTGGTGAGCCTGTGCACTCAGGAGAAGTGAGGCGGCGGCCGAGGTCAATGTATCCAGTCGCGCATTGAGTTTCCGATCGGCATCGAGCCGCTCGGCCCGTTCCGCTTCCAGGTGGGCTGCGAAAGCAGCTTCGCGGTCGAGAATGAATTGCATCGTCTTTTCTACGTCCATGGCGCTTGCCGTCCAGTCCCGTTTACTCTACCACAACGGAAACACCTGCGTTCAGAGTGGCTTCGGATGGTGGCGTCATCACGGTTGAAACAGGATGGACCCTCGGAACAAGGGCGCACGCAAGGCCTCGATTATAATGGATGTGCCTAGGCGTTCCGAGGAGGTATCGTACTCGCCGGATGAATCGGCTCTCTCTTTTCGGATTGTTTGCAGTGACGGCGATGGTGGTGTGCTATGCACTCGAAGGCCGCAGCCGCTGGTTTATCCTGGCCTTCGCTCTATCCTGTGCGTTGGGGTCTGCTTACGGGTTTCTTCAGGGAGCCTGGCCCTTTGGCTTGGTCGAGGCAATCTGGAGCATTGTGGCCGGCAGGCGTTGGTGGCTGAGCGGGCGTGCAAGCCGGCCGGAACGTGCTGGGTTGGAGTAGCAACGGGAATCGGGAATGAAACGAGGATCGCTTGCAGATGCCGACTGAAACCATGATTTCCCCGGAAGTACGAGCGCAGTACGAGCCGGTGATCGGTCTTGAAGTACACGTGCAGCTCCTGACGAAGTCCAAGATCTTCTGCTCCTGCTCCACGCGCTTTGGAGACCCGGCGAATTCGAACACCTGCCCGGTATGCCTGGGATTGCCCGGCGCCCTGCCCGTGCTGAATCGCGAGGCGGTGACCATGGCGTTGAAGACCGCTTTGGGCCTGGGCTGCAAGATCAACCGCTTCTCGCGCTTCGCGCGCAAGAACTACTTTTATCCCGACCTTCCCAAGGGCTACCAGATCTCGCAGTATGACCAGCCCCTGGCCGAACATGGACGCCTGGAAATCGAAGTGAATGGAAGCCGCAAGACGATCGGCATTACCCGTGTCCATCTCGAAGAAGACGCGGGCAAGTCACTGCACGACGGATTTCCCGACTCCGAGAGTACGTCCTACATTGACCTGAACCGGTCCGGGGTGCCGCTGATCGAAATCGTGAGCGAGCCGGATTTGCGCTCGCCCGAGGAAGCCTACGCTTATCTTACGCGGCTGAAGACTACGATGCTGTATCTGGAAGTCTCGGACTGCAACATGGAGGAAGGCAGCCTGCGCTGCGATGCCAACGTGAGCGTGCGCCTGCGTGGCGCGGAACAGTTCGGCACCAAAACAGAAGTGAAGAACGTAAATTCCTTCCGCTTCATCCAGAAGGCGTTGGCCTACGAGATTGAACGTCAGATTGAGATCGTCGCCGGCGGCGGCGAAATCACGCAGGAAACGCGCCTTTGGGACAGCCGCGAGCAGCGCACCTACGGCATGCGAACGAAGGAGTTCGCCCATGATTACCGCTATTTCCCTGAGCCGGATTTGCCGCCGCTGGTGATCTCGGACGAATGGCTCAACGAAGTGCGTGCCACGTTGCCGGAGCTGCCCCAAGCGAAAGAGGATCACTTCCTGCGCGAGTACGGCCTGCCCTCGCAAGACGTCGAGTTGCTGATCGCGTCGCGGGCCATGGCGGATTACTTTGAAGAGGTGGCGCGCCTGTCCGCAGAGCCAAAGCTGGCGGCAAATTGGGTGCTGAACGATTTGATCTTCCTGCTCGAGAGGCACCACAAATCGTTCGCCGATTATCCGGTCTCGGCTCAGAACCTCGCGGGTCTCGTTGGGCAGGTCTCCAAGGGCGCCATCACGGGCAAGGTGGCGAAAGAAGTGCTCGAGGAGATGATGTTGACCGGCAGAA
Source organism: Terriglobia bacterium (assembly GCA_035578005.1). GTDB lineage: Bacteria > Acidobacteriota > Terriglobia > UBA7540 > UBA7540 > Gp13-AA77. The sequence goes on along the minus strand of DATJYK010000243.1, from coordinate 7,486 downwards.
AAGCGGAGACCGTGATCGCCGAGAAAAATCTCGGGCAGATTAGCGACCCTGAGAAGATCGCGGCGGCGGCGCGCGAAGTGATCGCAGCGAATCCCAAGCAGGTGGAGCAATATCGCAGCGGCAAAACCGCCACCCTGGGATGGTTCGTGGGCCAGGTCATGAAAGCTACGCGAGGGCAGGCGAATCCGCAGATGGTGCAAGAGGTGCTCAAGCGCGAACTGGGTTCATAGGGCCGCGCACTTCTTTGATGATCCTACTTGCACCGGCAACAATCAGGCTGATTTGAAAAGGAGTGATCCATGTTGAATGTTGGTGACAAGGCACCCGATTTTTCGCTGACGTCGGACTCAAGAGAGAAGCTGAGTTTGAAGGATTTCAGCGGCGGAGCTTTGGTGCTCTACTTTTTCCCCAAAGCCGACACGCCGGGTTGAACGAACGAGGCTAACCAGTTCCGTGACGCCAAAAAAGAACTGGAAAAGTTGCATGCGCGCGTTGCAGGGATGAGCGCGGATTCGCCTGAGGCGCTGCAGAAATTCCGCGACAAGTACAAACTAAACTTCCCGCTGATCTCGGATCCGTCACACGAGACTCTTGAAGCTTACGGAGTGTGGCAGGAGAAGAACATGTACGGCCGAACGTCGATGGGTATTGTGCGCACCACGTACATCCTCGGGCCGGACGGCAGAATCACCCACGTGTTCCCACGGGTAAAAGTAGACGGGCACATTCACGAGGTGCTGGAAGCGCTTGGGGGCAAGTAGCGCGCCTTGCCCCAAGCAATCTGCCGGCTATTCGGCCGCCGGCAAGTGTGGATGATAGTCCGGATAGGGCGGCGCAGCATAGTGGGCAGGCGGATTCTTCTTGAGCAGCTCAAGTGCCACTTCGACCGCCTTTTCGAGCTGAGGATCATGCCCTTCGCGAACCAGCTTGGGATCCATGTCGACAGCGATGTCTGGGGCGATGCCATGATTTTCCACGTCCCAGTGGCCGTCGAGCCCGTAGATGGCCCAGCGCGGCGCTGTCACCCGTCCGCCGTCCATCAAGACAGGGTACCCGCCGATACCCACCAATCCGCCCCACGTCTGGTGGCCGATAAGCGGCCCGATGCCGGTTCTGTGGAAGTACCAAGGAAGAGCGTCGCCACCCGAGCCCGCAAATTGATTGATGATCATCACCTTGGGCCCGAAGATGGATTCGGTGGGCTCCGTGTACGGCTCGCCTTCGCGCGTTTCGACGCGGCTCATGGCGGGACGCCGAAGGTAATCGATGATGTAGTCGGCCAGTTGACCGCCGTGGTTGTAGCGCTCGTCGATCACAGCGCCTTCTTTGTTCACCTGCGAAAAGTAATAGCGGTTGAAGTTTGTGAAGCCGCCGCCCCCGGTGTCGGGCAGATAAACGTAAGCGAGTTTGCCGCCGCTCAGTTCCTCGACCTTGCGCCGATTGGCGTCGATCCAGTCGAGGTGCCGCAGTCCGGCCTCATCGGGGATGGGCACCACGGTTACGTCGCGCGGCCCCGTTCCGTCGGCGTTCGGCCCCACTCGAAGCACGGTCTGCTTGCCCGCTGTTTCCTCAAAGAGGCTATAGATGTTGTCTGAAGCGTGCAGCTCGCGCCCGTTCACCGCCAGCAAGTATTCGCCGGCTTGAACGTTGACGCCGGGCTGGGTGAGCGGCGCGTGGAGCTGCGGATTCCAGTTCTCGCCGCTATAGATGCGTGAGAAGCGGTAGCGGCCGTTCTCGATCTTGTAATCGGCGCCCAGCAGTCCGACTTGAACTTTGGGCACTTGAGGCTCGGCGCCGCCTCTTACAAACATGTGGCCCACCGACATGTAACTGAGCATCTCTTCGAAGAGGTAGTTCAGGTCCTGGCGGCTCTGCACGCGGTCGAGAAATGGCGCGAAAGTCTTCTCGGCTTCGGCCAGGTTTAGCCCGTGGAAGTGCGGGTCATAGAAGAAGTCGCGCTCAATCCGCCAGACTTCGCGATACATTTGGCGCCATTCGGCCGGTGGATCGACCCGAACCTCCATATCCTCGGTCTTTAACAATCCGTCGCCGGGTTTCGGCGCTTTATCGGCAGCGGTGATGAACCATTTCTTCTGCTGCGAAAAGAGCATTTTCTCGCCGTTGAACGACAGCGCGAAGGCGGTGATGCCGTCAAGAATCTTCTCCGTTTTGCGAGTTTTCAAATCGAAACGCTGCAGGGTGAGAGAAGGCGGACCCTCTTCTCCCACGCTGACCGGCGGCGCTTCGACAAGGTAGAGAATGCCCTCCTTGCCGGCCGACATGCCCTGGTAATTCGCCGCCGGAACGGGCAGGGCCAGGATGCGCTGGCCGATGTTCTCGAAGTCGATTGTGACTTTCACCGGTTCGGGTTTCTTTTCCGGCGTTTTGCCCTTGCCTTCGTTTGTTGGGCCGGTGCCCTCGGCGGATGCCGTTTCGGCATTCGAGCCGCCGGAAGTGGAATCTGATTTCTTGGCCTCTTCACCCTTCTCGTCGTCGCTCTCCGGCGCGATCGGCGAAGGCAGCTCTTTCCGGAGCACCGCCACGTAAACACTGCGCGAGACTGGATGAGCGTCGCTCGTCATATCCAGCCAGCCTGTGGTGAGGCCCATATTCGTGCTGGCCGTGAAATAAAGGTATTTCCCGTTCTTGTCGAAGTTCGGGTAGAGCACGTCGCTCATGCCGTCCGTCACCTGAGTGGCTTTTTGGGTCTGAAGTGAATAAACGAATGCGGCGCGCAACATGTTGGGCAGTTGTTTGGTGTAGGCAAGCCATTGGCTGTCTGGAGACCAGACCACATCGAATTCATGCAGCGGAGAGTCGAAGCGGTCGGTGTCAACCTTGACGGGAGTGGGATGGTCGAGGTCGACGTACCACAGGTTCAGCCGCTTATCGTCATACGCGATCTTCTTGCTGTCGGGTGACCAGGTGGGACGGTAAAAGAACGAGGGCGGCTCGCCCAGGCTGATCTTCTTAACGGAGCCCAATCCGTCCTGGGTCCGAACGTGCAGCGCGTACTCTCCTGACTCGTCAGAGAAATAAGCAATGGACTTCCCATCGGGCGACCAGGACGGGTCACGGTCCTCCACGGCCGGAGTTTGCGTAATGTTTCGAATGTCGCCCTTTTCGGCGGGAACGGTCAGAACCTCGCCGTGAGCTTCAAACACGGCACGCATGCCGGAAGGAGAGATGTTGGCGTTCTGAATCTGGGTTGCTACCTTTTCGAAGTGTGGCCGCACTTGCGGCATATCTCCGCCGAGCGTCACGTTGACAAGCTTCGATTGGTGCTTGGCGAGGTCGTAGAGACGGAGCGTGCCGAACTGCGAATACACGATTGCGCCGGGCCCCGCCGAAGCCCACTTGATGTCGAAGCCATCGTTCTTGATCAGCTCGCTGACCTTCTGAGTCTCCGTGTCGTAAGCGAATAGAGTCACCGGCCCGTTGCGGTCTGACAGAAAGTAGATGGTTTTGCCCACCCACATCGGGTCCCTGTCATTCGAGTTGTCGCGCGGGATTTTTACTACACTCGAGTCGGCAAGGTTGGCAACCCAAATGGGTGTGGTCTGGCCGCCGCGATAGCGTTGCCAGTCCGGCTCCCACTGGAACACCGGCGAGTAGGCCAGATGAGTTCCGTCAGGCGAATAAGAGCCGTCCTCGGCCATCGAAAGTGGGAGCTCAGAAGGAAAGCCGCCGTCGGCGGGCACGGTAAAGAGCTTGTTTGAGTCCGTTGGGCTGTCACGATGCGAACGGAAGAGAACATCCTTGCCGTCCAGAGTCCAGCCGACGGCGACATCAGCAGAGGGGTGATAGGTGAGCCTCTTGGGATTACCGCCGGTTGCCGGGACCACGAAGACATCCTGGTTGCCGTCGTAATTGCCCGTGTAGGCCACCAGGCTGCCATCGGGCGAAAAGATCGGCCCGCTCAGCATGTCCGTTCCGGTTACGAGCCGCTCGGCCTGACCGCCCTCGCGGCTGACAATCCAGATGTCGCCTCCGTAGACGAACGCAATCTGGGTCTTGCTGAGGGTCGGGTGTTGCAACAGGAGCGGCTGGCGGGCTTGGCCGAACGAGCAAATCGCGGCGCCGAGCAACAGCGCAGCGGCACATAAGGGCTTCGACATGGAGGCTCTCCTAGATTTATTTTGTAGTGCCCGGAGGGATCCCACTCCGGCAAGGAATCGGACGGGCAAAGCAGAAATTGTACCCTAAATGGCGGGTCGATGCGTTGCTAAGCGCAGCTACAAAATGAAGTCTGCCGGATCAGCGCAGCGATAGTCGGGCGTTCTGATTGTCGACTGTTGACTCTCGACTTTCCTGCTTGGTTTCGGCTACGCCGGGTTAGAGACGTTCAGCGCAATCGAAATCAGCTCGTCATCTCCGGCTTCGGCCGGACCCAGGATGAGGTTGTCGATCAAGCGCACCGGACCCAGCCGGGCTGCCACCAGGGCGACCATGCCCGCAGATGCTTTGTCCACGGCTTCCATCGACGCTGGGTGGGCGATAGCGGCATAGTCCAGCGTCATGCGCGGTTCCTCGGCCACAACTGTGCGCAAGGCTCCGAGCAACTCGGCCGTTCGAGTTTCGCCGGCGTGGAATAGCTCTCGGGCACGGCGCAGGCTGCGATGCAGCACCGGCGCGGCCTTGCGCTCTTCCGGGTTCAGATAGGCATTGCGAGAACTGACGGCCAATCCATCCGGCTCGCGGACGGTCGGGCACATCACGATGCGAGTGCTGATGTCAAAGTCAGCCACCATTCTGCGGATCACTGCGACCTGTTGGAAATCCTTCTGGCCGAAGAACGCGATCTCTGGACCGATGACGTTGAGCAATTTCAGAACGACGGTGGCGACACCTCGGAAATGGCCGGGACGCGAGGCGCCCTCAAACGCCGTCGCCACTGAGCCCGGTGCCACCCAAGTGTTGAAGTCCGCGGGATACATGTCTCCTGCCCCAGGCGTAAACACGCCGTCGGGCTCGAGGGGCCGCATCAGCTCGAGGTCGCGTTCCAAGTTGCGAGGGTAGCGTTCGAGGTCCTCGTGAGGGCCGAACTGGGTGGGATTTACAAAGATGGAAACCATCAGCGCGCCGCCACGCTCGCGAGCTCTCTCCATGAGGCTGAGGTGGCCTACGTGAAGCGCGCCCATCGTCGGCACGAGGGTCACAACTCTACCTTCACCGCGAAGGTTACGGGCCAAGGCTTGCATCTCAGTTGGCGAGGTGACGAGACGCATCGGGCCTAGGCGCGCACCCTGTCGAACTCGGCCCGGACGCTTGGCGGCCAGTGATAGCTCTCGCCATCGTCGGGGTAGTTGCCCGAGAGCACGTCCTCACGATAGCGCGCCAGTGCCTGCCGCAGAGTGTCCGACAGGTTCGCGTAAGGGCGCACAAACTTGGCGGCGTGCTGAAAGCTCAGTCCTACGAGGTCGTGAAATACCAGCACCTGGCCGTCACAATCCGGTCCGGCGCCGATACCGATGGTTGGAATTCGCAGGCGCCGCGTGATGATAGCCGCAAGTTCGCGCGGTAATCCCTCGAGTACAATTGCAAACGCGCCGGCGTCTTCCACGGCCTGCGCGTCGGCCAGAATGTCCGCGGCGGATTCCACCGTCTTGCCCTGCACCCGATATCCGCCCTGACTGTGCAGCGACTGCGGTGTGAGACCCACGTGACCCATTACGGGAATCTCCGCCTCCACCAGCTTGCGGATAACGTCCGCGCGGCGGCGGCCGCCTTCGAGCTTCACGCTCTCGGCACCGGCCTCTTTCAAGTAGCGGATCCCGGCGTCAACCGCACGTTCCGGCTCCGTGTGGTAGGAGCCGAAGGGCAGATCAACTATCAGGAGCGCCCGGCGAACGGCGCGCCGCACCGCCTTGGCGTGGTGAAGCATCTCCTCGACCGTTACCGGTACTGTGGACTCGTAGCCTAGCACCGTCTGGCCGAGCGTGTCGCCCACCAGGACCATATCGATCCCAGCCTCGTCCACGAGTCGCGCTGTAGGGTAGTCGTAAGCCGTAAGGCAGGTGATGCGCTCGCCGTGAAGCTTGCGCTCAAGAATGATGGGAACGGTAATCTTGCTCACGGCCTCGATAACGGGGTCCATGGCAGCCTCCTTCTCAGTTCGGAGTTTTTCAGTTCGGAGTTCGGAGTTAAGCAACTCCAAACTAAGAAGCTCGAAACTGAGAAACTCCGAACTGAAGAACTCCGAACTTGAAAAACCGTCTCAGTCCGCACTAGCGGATCTAAGCGGCAAAAAGTATTGCGTACCGCGCACCGGCTGGTGAAGCCGATTGAGTAACTCCTCGAAATCAGCCTCCCGCTGGACAAAATCCATCTCAGACGTTGCCACCACCAGCAGGTCGCTCGATTTGTAGTGGTGGAAGAAGTGGTCGTACGCTTGCGCCAATTCCTCCAAGTATTCGCCAGAGACTTTGTCCTCCAGGGGCGCGTTCTTGCGGCCGATGCGCACCCGCAACGTCTCGGGCTTAGCCTCTAAGTATATCACCAAGTCGGGAATGGGAATTTGCTCGGCGAGCAACGCATAGTACTGCTCGTAAAGCCTGAGCTCAGCGTCGTTCAGGTTGAGATAGGCGTAGATCTTGTCCTTCTCAAACAGGTAATCGCTGATGATAGTGCGCCGCGCGGGGCTGCCGCGATCGAGCGCGCGCCACTGCTTGAAGCGCTCCATGAGAAAATAGAGCTGGGCCGCGAAGGCGGAGCCCGGCTGCTCGCGGTAGAAGCGGTCGAGAAAAGGGTTGTCCTCAACGTCGGATAGAAGGGCAGCGTCGAGGCGCTCGGCAAGCAGCTTTGCCAGACTGCTCTTGCCCACGCGCATGGGGCCTTCGATGGCGATCAGGCGCGGAGATTCGAAATTTCTGCCAGCACTCACGATTCGAACACCGTCCGGCATTGGCCGGAACTCAACACAGGTTAGCAGTCTAGGATTGAACGTCGATTGCCTTCGACATCAGATCGCAGAAGCTCGACCGATGGGACCAATCGATAATGCCCGAAATATTGTGCCCGAAATCCCCGGCGCCAGTCCATCCGCGATTTGGTACTGCTGTCATTTGCTGCTTGAAGCCCCTCTTGAAGCGTAGTCATTCCCGCGAAGGCGGGAATCCATTTTCGAAGTTGTTGAAAACATGGAGTCAAGCAAAGTGGATTCCCGCCTTCGCGGGAATGACTGCGCTTGGAGCGTTCAAAATGACACCAGCACCCGCGATTTATCCTGACTCAGGTTCACCCGAGAGGCGGGTTGGCAGCGCCATCTCAATCGTGGCGCGACGCCGCTTTACGCTAGAGTTTCAGACTGCGGCCGTTAGCGCGATCACTTGGCACGTTTTCCCCGTTCGCTGCAGAAATTCTCATTTTTCTCACGCGGAGCCGTCAGCTTTCAGCTCTCAGCCATCAGGTAGGCAGTGGTGAACATGGTAAGCAGTTCCGTTCCAGCGTTTTTAACTGACAGCCGACGACTATTCATCATTCAGAA
>DATJYK010000242.1:0-1198 GCA_035578005.1 Terriglobia bacterium | reverse complement strand
GGCTGTCCCGGCCCTCGGTCGTGCGTCTGGTCCGGCCCCGTTGGTCGGTTTCTTCGACGGGGCATTCCAGCCACATCCTGATCAGATGCAGCACGCGCCGATCAACAATCCGGCGCGCCACCGATTTTTGAAGATCGGTATGCGGAATGCTCCCGAAGTAGTCCGCGAGATCGGCGTCAACGACGTCCGGGTGGCCCCGGAATAGCAGTTCCTCCACCTCTACGACCGCTTGCTGGGCATTCCGCCCGGCGCGATAGGCGTAGATTTCTGGTGGAAGGTCGGCTTCGAAGATCGGCTCCAGCACGAGCAGCGCTGCTGTCATGCAGACCCGATCCCGCACGCCCGAAATGCCCAGCGGCCGCAGTTTGCCGTTGGTCTTCGGGATAAACACTCGTCTGATCGGCTCCGGTCGGTAAGTCTCCTGCCTGAGCGCAAGCGCCAGTTCAGCTAGCCAACGCTCCACCCCATATGCTGCGATGTCCGCGAAGTCCTGGCCGTCGATCCCCGGGGCGCCCTTGTTGGAGCGGCACTGGGCATAGGCATGCGCCAAAATGTCGTCGCGGCTGATCTTGTCATACAGGGCGTAAAAGCGGTAGCCGGCCTCTGCCTTAGCTTTCGCGTGTAACGCCGTCTGCAGTTTCTGAACGCTTTTCGGAGTTGATAGGTTGCCCAATCTCCTGGTCCCTCACCACGTCTTGCGTCTGTCTTGAACTGAGGCCCCTTCCCTCCACCGGCATTACCCGACTTCAGCGGTACTACGAGCCTCTCCGCCACCCCGTCGCGCCCAGCCTGTCCCTCACGGGCGTCCGGTTGATCATCCCTGATCACGCGATGGGGCCTCCCGTGTTGCCCGCGCTTTCCTTGTGTACATGCTGCCGCCAGTACCCCGGGTGTACATGCTGCCGCCAGTACCCCGGTGCAGCGGCCGGGCGTAATCCTCGCTCATCTCACCCAGCCCTATCAGCCTTCCCCGATTCGGCGGTCGGGTCGGCCTGCACATCGACCTTTTCGGGGCTTGCTCGGCGTTCACTCGCGTTGCGGCCTGCACACTCGCGCGGTCACCAATTGTGACCGCTATTCGAAGGCTTCAGCCATTTCGTTACCTCCATGACTGCTCCGATCGCTTCCGGCTGGAGCGAATTCGCCGGGTGGGGCTTGCACCCACTGGAAAGCGCCGCCTTGCCACGGCGCACGCCGA
>DATJYK010000241.1:0-3698 GCA_035578005.1 Terriglobia bacterium | reverse complement strand
CGGTGAGAACGAAGCCGCAGGCGCCGCGGTCGCTGCGGTGGTGGCTGTCGAGTAGTTTTGTGGCGAGGATAGGGTGTGAGTCACAGGAGGTATCCCACTGTGACTCGTCTTCGCAAAATGATGCTCGAGGAACTGGAGCGTCGCAACTATTCAGAAGGCACGACGCGACGCTATCTGCGTTTCGTCGAGCGGTTCGCACAACACTTCGGCAAGTCACCGGACAAGCTCGGTCTAGATCATCTGCGCAGCTACCAGGCCTATCTGCTCAGGGAGCGAAAACTCAGCCCGGGAACGGTCGAGAACCACGTAGCCGCACTTCGATTCTTCTTCGTGCGCACGCTTCATCGTCATGAGTTCCGCGAGTTCCTTCCCTATCCCAAGGCTCGGAGGAAGCTGCCCAACATTCTCAGCCAGGAAGAAGTTACACGTCTGATCAACGCCAGCAGCAACCTCTTCCAGCGGACGCTGCTGATGGTTCTCTACGGCACCGGCATGCGCCGCGCCGAGATTGCCCGGCTGAAGATCGCCGACATCGACAGCCAGCGCATGATCATCCACGTGGCCGACGGCAAGGGGCACAAGGACCGCGACCTGCCCCTCGGCCCGGCGCTGCTGGACACCCTGCGCGCCCACTGGCGCTGGCTCAAGCCGCGCACCTACCTGTTCCCCTCACGCATGCATCGCGATCGCGAACAGCCCATCACGGACAAGATCGTGTGGCGTGCCTGCAACGAAGCTCGGAAGAAGGCCGGCATCCGCAAGAGGGTCACGCCCCATTTGATTCGACACAGTTGGGCGACACATCTTCTGGAAGCCGGTACCGACCTGCGCAGCATCCAGCTCCTGCTCGGCCATGAGGATCTGGAGGTGACCGCCCGGTATCTGCATCTATCCCAGCAGCACCTGCACCAGGTCGCCAACCCCATCGAGGAACTGAAGCTCGCCAGCGTCGATCAGAGCAGCCGCTCCTATCATCGTCCGCTGCGTCCATGACCCGGCCGGCCATCGAAGTGGCCGACATCGTCCGCCGAAAGGGCAGGCAGTTTCTCGATCGCTACCAGTCCAGTGTCAGCTATCAGCAGCTGAAGGCATATCGGGCTGTGGAGCGCTGCCGCACCGCGGCTCTCGGCGGACACAAGGACAAGTGTGTCAGCTGCCAGTACGAAGCACCCATCTCCTATAACTCCTGCCGGTCGCGGTGCTGTCCCAAGTGCCAGGCGCAGGCACGCCGGCTATGGCTCCAGAGACAGCAACGCGACCTCCTCAACACCAACTATTTCCATGTTGTCTTCACCCTGCCCCACGAACTGAACCCGCTGGCATTGACTTCACCCAAGCCATTCCTCGACCTGCTGTTCGAGGCCAGCGCTCAGACCCTGCTCCAGGTGGCCGCCGATCCCGACACACTGGGAGCAGACATCGGATTCCTCTCCATCCTGCACACATGGAGTTCGAACCTGCTCGGCCATTATCATGTTCACTGCGTCGTCCCCGGAGGCGGTCTATCTGCCGACCACCGGCGATGGATCCCCACCAGCCACCCGCTGTTCCTGCTGCCGATCCCGACACTGCGCACCACGTTCCGCGACAAGTTCCTCGCTGGACTTCGCCATCTCTACCGCAAGGGCCTGCTTCATGGCCGTGGTCCAGCCGCTGATTTCCGTGATCCTGCGTGGTTCGAGCAACTCACCGCGAAGCTGGGCAAGAAGAAATGGTTCGTCTATGCCAAGCCTCCCTTCGGCGGCCCGGAACATGTCCTGCGCTATCTCGGCCGTTACACCCACCGCATGGTCATCAGCAACCACCGCCTCACCGCCTTCGACGGCCACCGCATCAGCTTCCGCTGGAGAGACTATGCACACGGCAACAAGCAGCGCATCATGACTCTGGACGCCGTAGAGTTCCTGCGCCGCTTCTTCCTGCATGTGCTGCCCAAAGGTTTCGTGCGTATCCGTCGCTATGGCCTGCTGTCGAACCGATTTCGCCAACAGCTGCTGCCCCTGGCGCGCACACTGCTCGCCGCCCAAGGCCGCAAGCCGCTTCCTCTACCTCCACTGCCCAACTGCGAACTCTGGCACTGCCCCCGTTGCGGAAAAGCCATGCGCGTCGTCGAGCGCTTCACCGCCGCACAACTCTATTTCGCAGACTTCGATTCCTCATGACCGGCTTCGCCAATCCGCGCTCCACGCTTGCTCCACGCACGCCTTCGATCCAGTGTGTGCCCTCCCTACAGAACGGCTTCGAGACCACCTTCAACCGCATCCCTGAATGGCTCGATTCCAGACCTGTCATGCTACTGCTCACCGCCTGCCATCACCAGCGGCCACGATGGCGACCCCAAAAAGCATCTGCCCAATCACAAAACAGTATTCAATATCCATAATCCCAACCAACATCACCGCGACCGCGGCAAACGCCTGCGGCTCCCTTCTTACCCCCAAATCGAAAACGCCTCGGACTAAGTTCAGAGGCTTACTACAACCTCGTCTCCGAGGCGTTTCCGATGTTGGCTAGCGGTGATCAGACCGGAATCTCCCTATGTGGTCGTCGTGGGCGTAGCACACACATTGTGCAGAGTCCTCGGTGGATTAAGTCCTTTGCAGTTCCTTTCGCTGGTCGAACATTCATCCCCCTGCTTGCGGATCGAGCGAATTCATTTCGAGTGTATCGTCGCCTGCATCGGAGCCGGTTCGGTTAGTATCCCGTCGCTTTTGCTTCAATTCAGTTGGTGCAATGTCACTTCGCCTTTGTAAGGTGGATTCGGCGCTAGACAGTGGCATCGGACAGGACAAGGGTTCCCTCCATTTTGTCGTCGTCGACGACAAGACGGAACACTCCGTTCGGGTTGTTGCTTTGCAGGGCGTGGGTCTTCGCATCGTATCGCCAGTCCAGCGTTCCCATCGAAATCTCTTTGTCGTCTACCACCTTGCTGCCGGTGCCGGAAAACCAGCCAGGTCGTGCGGCGATCGCAGAAAAGCGATAGATGTTTGTCTCGTCGCGACAAGGGCTGTTCTTGACGGCGCACTCAGAATGTCCCCGCCACGTCCCTGTGATTTCCGGGTTCGCACTGGGATTCTGAGCCTTGCAAGTTGGCATCAGTACGAGAATGAAGGCGGCGATCAACGGTGCTGCCGCGAATCGACTCATAGTGCCTCTCAGCATTGCCACTTTCCGAACATGGTTGACTTTCTGTTCGCGTCCTCCCGCCTTCGCTGAACTGCTAAGGGGAAGACTCGGCGCTGATACATCACTTTAGTCGAACTATCCGCTAACCTGCGCTGAAATACTGAGGAGAACGGAGACCTCGATCATGACAACGAGCTGCTCACCAGGTGCTCGATCATGGCTCAATCCTCAATGACCCATTCGCGCTCTCTTCTTTCTGATCACGGCGTCTTCCTATAGAGGTCTATAGAGCATGCTATGGCCATCGCTCCCTGTTAAGCGGGATTGAAAACAGTGTCGAGTGTGCAGAGCAGCGCAATGAGAGAACAGCCCGCACGGATACGTTATTGCTATGGAGTGATAATCGGGTGAAGGGAGCTGTTGCATTCCTGGTTGAGCGGAGATCTTATCGATGAAGCAGCATTTCGCTGTGATTATTCTCGGCGGTACCGGGCAAGTCGGTGGCGCGGCGGTCGCGGAGTTGCTGGCAATTCCGGAATGCCGGGAAGTGGTGATGGTTACCAGAAAGCCCA
>DATJYK010000240.1:0-6801 GCA_035578005.1 Terriglobia bacterium | reverse complement strand
CAATGAACCATCGAATCTTTGAACCATTGAGTCACTGAACCATTGAGCCGTCAGTCCAGTGCTTCATTGGGTCATTGGTTCATCGGGGTCATCGGCCTCTAAGCCCCAGCCCCCCGAACCTAGCACCTTTGCTTTTCCTGGTGGGCGGTACCCGGCTCGAACGGGTGACCTTCTGCTTGTAAGGCAGACGCTCTAACCAACTGAGCTAACCGCCCTCCCGTTCAAGGCCGGGACTTTCCCACCAGCGCCAACCGCTACGGACCTGATACTGGACCGTTTGCGCCATCACTGCCGGCTGACGCTGCCCTTTGCGGCGTCCGGTCTCAACCTCGAACTTTGTCACCAGCGTGGCCTCCGCGGGCCGCGACACCTTGACCCTCGGATGCACTGAGTATAGACTGTACTGTCATAAGCGTCAAGTTTTTGCTGATTTTAACCATGCAATTTCCACGTGAATATGTGGCCTATCTGGCCCAGCAGGTGATCAAGCGCCTGTCTGCTGCGGGACTGATCCAGGTGGAGCAGCCCGACTACGTCAAGGAAGTCATGTCGCAAGTGGTCTTGCAGGAGCTCGCCGTGGAGGATCGCATCAACGACGAAGTGCGCGAGAAGCTGCAGCAGATCGAAGCTGAAATGAAACAGGCTGGTGCGTCCTACGAGGAAATGTTTAAAAAGGTGAAGCGCCAGATCGTGCGCGAGCGCAAGGTGGTGCTTTAGGCCCTTGCCTCTCTACCCGGCATGAAACTCACTCACGAGAAGACGGTTAAGCTCTCTCACGAAATACTTTCCGCCATCATGGCGCTCGACGAAATCGAGATTTTCGAAGAGCCGAATGTGATCCGGCTGGAGATCGTGAAAATCCTGAACGACTTGATGCGCGAAGAGGAGAGGGTGGAAGAGAGCGTTCGCAATCAGATCGGTTCGCAGAAGAGGACCATCCCGGAGGGGAGCGCGGAGTGGGAGATTCTCTACCGCAAGTATTACCAGGACGCGCTCCGAAAGCTGGGCGTGAATTTTAACACCCCGCCGCGAAGCTAAACAACCTTGCCAGTACGCTAGCCTAGCTACTCTGGAAGGCCCAAGGCACCGCTCGCGTGAGGAATCGCTTGCCGGGCGGGGCCTACTGATCCGAACCGTCGCGGCGCTTCAAAACCGGGGGCTGGTCGCTACCGTCATCCGTCGGCGTACCGCCGGTTGTGGTGGTCTTACCCTTGCGCTTTTCCAGGGTCGGCCCTCCCGGTTTCTGCCGATTCTGGGCCATCAGCACCGTCGTCATCCGCGCCTTCACGTCGTTGAACTCCGAAGTGGAGACCAGATATTCCGGCTTCTTGGGCAGAATACTCTTGATCTCCTTTTCACAATTAATGATTCGGTCAGGCGTGGGCGGATGATCCATGAAAATAGAGGGAACGCTGCCCGGCTGATGCCGTTCCATCTCGGCAACCTTGCCGAAAAACGTTACGTAGGATTCAGGATCGTACCCCGCTTTGTACATGTATTCCAGGCCCAGGAAATCTGCCTCGGCTTCCTGCTGCTGGGTGAATTTCAGGAAGATGATGGGCAGGCCCTGCATCGCCGCGGAGAGACCGTAGTAAACGCCGATTGACATGGGCGTGAACATCAGCGGAATCATGGCAAATTGCAGGATGGTCTGCTTGGTCATCATGGAGGCCCAATGGCGGGCGGCCACGTGGCCGATCTCGTGGGCCATCACACCGGCAAGCTGGCTCTCCTCGTCGGCATGCTGGATCACACCGGTGTTCACATACAGGAAGCCTCCGGGCAGCGCGAACGCATTGATGCTGGGGTCATCGATGACCTTGACCGTCAACGGGATCTTCAGGTCAGAATTCCGCGCGATGTTCTGTGCCACGCGGTTCACATACTCGGTCACCACGGGGTCCGTCACCAGCTTCGATTGCCGGTCCACTTGTTCGGAGTACTGCTTCCCAATGCCAATTTCTTTTTGCTCGGAAATGATGCTGCGGTGGGCGATCTTGCGGCTGCCGATGGCGTCCACATCGTCTTTCTGGCCATCCGCCGCGAGCGGAACGGCAGCGAACACCACCACCATTGCGAGCCCGATCCATGCGCGGAGCCTTTTCATAACCATACTCCTTCCAGCATCCCACCTACACCCTAGAGCCATTATACCACTTATCCCACCTGCTACCTTGCAAGGGCTGTCCGGCAGGTAGCCACCACCACCGTCCGGCAGGGGAACCTTCGCGCGGCTCGGCTCGCACTCCGACGGGCTTGGCACCTCTATTTTAGCGGGCTGGAAGGCCGCATCTGGTGAACCCCCGACTTGTTCGATTGCAACAATCGAGCGCCGGGTTGCTTCGCGAACCGGCGCCGTCAACGTGGAATCGTGCCTGATGCCGCCAGCCGGGAATTCCCGACAGAGCCATTGGACGCACGTGGCTGACGCTGTCGCAAAGGGGCCTGGCGCCGAGGAACGGAACGGAACCGCAGTCCCCCCCTTCGGGGTTGTCGGATTTGCTTCGGATCTTCAGCCCGTAGGTTAAAACCTACGCATTATGAAAGGGCGCCCCTTTGAGGGTATGGTTCGTTTGGTGGTGCATGCCACCCAACTTGCCACCCAAAGGAGCACCCTATGAGCAGCAACAAGTATATTATGGACCTTCATTCGGAGACGGTTCAGGCCTGCGTGGTCAATGACACCGGCAACGTAGTCCTGGAGTCGACGATGGCCACGGAAACCTCCGCGGACCTCTGAACTGCGAGGACCGCACTGCAAGAGCGTAAATTCTTGTTTTTTTGACAAGCTTTTTCCAGGCACTTCACGGCAGCCGCATTTTTACAGCGCCTCCACGTATTGGATCCTAATATGACACCCTGTGGCACACAGGCGACCCGATTGGCTTTGGTTGCGGCTCCGCCGCGCCAGGCTACCTTGCTCTGTAAAAGCCAATGCGAGATTCCTCGCGGCGCAGGAGACCGTGACGGTCGAAGGTACCCGGCGCAGCCCACCACTACACAAAGGCCGCTAGAGCCTTAACACTCGCGCTATCAGCCACCTCTGTCGTCTGCGCGACTTGGCTGCGAATCTCTTGCTCCGCCCGGAACCAGTCCTCTTCAGGTGATCCGATGGGCGCGCCGCGCTCCTCCCAGAGGCGATAAGCTCGCACTGCGATCTCCTCGTGCGGGATGAGCCCTGCTTGCTGCGTCGTCATATCGTTTGCATCCACGGTTTATGATCTCCTTGCTTTGATTTTTCTTTCTAACTCGAATCGAACCTGTGCTCATTGTGCCTCTGCGCCGCCTGCGAATCCTATTTGAGGGGAGAGGTCAGTTGGCGTTGCTCGAGCACGCGGCCTCGCGGCATGCGAACTGTGGAGCTTAGGAAGGGAGCCAGGGCCAGAGCCAGGAGCGACGCGAGTCCCAGGATCCCCAGGGCCAGTCGAATACCGGAGCCTTCCCTGGGCTTCCCTTTGGCCATGGCGACAATCCACTTCCAATGAAGCACGAGATGGAGAGACAAGACGGCCATCAGGGATACAGCAATCCAGTAATGAATGTTTCCCCATTCGTGTCGCGACAAACTCCACAACAGGAGAATAGGCCTCTGCGGTCCGCCCGGCGCAGGACCAAACCCTTCCGTCCCCAGGCGGCCGCTTCCCGGAGGCAGCGTATACTCAAGCAGGAACCCGGTCACGATCAGAAACACCGCAGAGACAAGAGCAAGGATGTCGATGATCAGATTCAAGTTGGGGCGGCTCAGTCGCATGTGGGCTTCTCCGCGGCTGCAAGGCGGCGGTTTGGATGTTCAACCATGGCTTGCTACCTTGTAGTGTTTCATTTCCTTTCTTATCCGAATTCAGTCTGCCCAGGAGATCCTGGGCACCATGCATTCCAGTCCCCCCTCTGTTCCAAAGGGTAGACGTAGGTACGAGGCAAAGCTCTGTGATCCGCGTTACGCACGCTTGTGACGGCCTGCCGGCTTAGTCACGTGATCAAAGCCCATTGTTTCTAGTTTGCTGCCGGTGGGGCCTGCATCGGCCTCCCGCTGCGTTGTCCTGACCAGAGTGGAAATCCCTTGGTGTCCCGTAGCGTCAGCAGTTGATTTCCTTTGGTAATCTCCCTCGCGATCAGGAAATCCGAGCCCTGAGACTGCACCTTCGAACCGGTGATGGACAGCTCGTCGCCCTTCGAGATGCTGAAGTTCTTGTTAGCAAGGTAAGCCGCCGGTCCCACGTGCACGATCAAGGTCCCCTGGTCGGTCCTCAGGGCAAGATGTGTGCCGGCCCATCCTCTCGGACAGGTGCTCCACATCGTTCCAGACGCCCCCTGCATTTGGTTCCCGGTGAGTTGCTGCACTTCCTCGACGGTCCCCTTGACCGTGGTCTCGGTGGAGGGATCGTAAAGTGGCCCACGCATCGACCGGCCTGGTCCGCCGCCCATCTGGGCCATTGCTGGCGGCGCCGTGAATAGCGCCATGGCAGCAAGCGCAAGTAAAGCTCTCCCGGTACGACTCCAGATTGATGTTTTTTGCATGTTGCTTACTCCTTTCGTGAAGACCCGAGCTGGGACGCCGGCCGCCTCCGGTGCAATTTGCTCCCCTGGACACGCCCCGCTTGATCCCGTAGTCGGCTCCCGGAAATGTGAGAGGCAACCAGGGTTCCACACTCACGGGAAGCAACCCCTTGGGCCCACGACTCTTGCACTGTCGTTTGTTCTGGCGTCGTACAAGTTTTC
The DNA here is from genome assembly GCA_035578005.1 of Terriglobia bacterium. GTDB lineage: Bacteria > Acidobacteriota > Terriglobia > UBA7540 > UBA7540 > Gp13-AA77. The sequence continues at coordinate 2,082 of DATJYK010000240.1, read as the reverse complement.
GAACGCGATAGCCTTCTTCGTCAAAGTCTTTTGACGGATTTCAAACAACCGGGATGGATTCCGGCGCCTGTAACCCGGCTTATGCGAATCAGTTACTGAGAAGAACTCCGTTTGGAGCGGCCGGCGCAAGACCCAAAGTGCCAGGCGAGGGCGCCTCGCCGCCACGCAGCGGATTTGCACCGGACTCACCGGACAATTCTGTAGCGTGATCTCACAGGCAGGAGGTCAAGAATCATGAAAAGCCAAAAGACACTGGGTTTCCTCGTGACCCCAGCGCTGTTGCTGGCGGGGTATCTTTTGGTTTCGACCGGTGCCAAAGCTACGGACGAGACCGCTGTTGCTTCGCCAGAGGTTACGAAGCTTCTGGCCCGTAGCGAGACAGAAGCCCTCGAGCTAAAGCATGACGCCATGGAGATGGAGGCTCTCAGCCGGTTAAACGTCAGTTGGGACAGTCATGCCAACAAGATCAACTTGATCAAGGAGCATGTCAATAAAGCCGGTGAACTGCTCGCGGAGCTGCACGCGAAGCGGGAAACCGCAGCGCCTTGGCAGAAGCAGGCGATTGACGAGATCACGCCTCTGCTTCAGAAACTCGCGGCCAATACCAGCGCAACGATCGAACGTCTCAACAAGGGCCTCGAGCGTATCCATGAGGCAGCGTATAGGGACTACATCGACGCGAACTACCATGCCGCCGATAAGTTGGCCGCTCTGATAGGAGACTACGTCGACTATGGGGAGGCCCTCGAGAAACTTGAGCTTGTCAGCGAGAAGCTTACTGTGGCTCAGGACTAGGCCCGAGCGTGGGGTAGCCGAGTGGCTGGCTGCCCCGCGCTCACTCCCCATCTTCGGCCGATGTGCTAACTCGCGCCGAGTAGATCGGCGATAGCGTGATTTCAAGGGGGCAGGAGGTGTCTCTTGACGGCATCCAGTCTTCACCATTTTCTTTTGAGCAAACGAAGGAGATTAAGAAGGAGGCGGCCGGCAGCAAATTCCAGGGAAGGCTTCACGGCGAGCCCAACATCAGCCAGGCATAAGGAGATCGCGCTCCGGGCCTACGGCCTCTGGGAGCAGCGTGGATCTCCCCTCGGGCCACCCGAGGAGGACTGGTTTCGTGCCGAGCAGGAAATTCGGAGCGAAAGGGCATCTCTACCAGAAACGGCCGAAGGTCTGCCGGCCAGGTTCAGCTAACGCAGAGCCCCATCGAGACGGCGGGGTGCGCAATGTCTCATCTGTGGGGCCGACCATGGAAAAAAGATATGATCTGTTCGAGCTTCCTCCTGACGGCTTCCCACGCTGGGTCGCTTCGGCTACAACCTTGCCGGAGGCCAAAAAGAAGATGGCCGAACTGCCCAAACCGCCTGATGGAGGCGGGTACTTCGTCAGGGATTTTGTTTCCGGCACCGTCGTGGCCTACACGACGAGCTTGAAGGGCGCCAACCGGGCGGCTTGAGATTTGGATAACACGTCTCCGGGAGAGCGGAGCCGCTGCCATGACGAACTCTGACCCATCTCCGCTGCTGGCGCAGAGCAAATATCTGCGATTCGCATGGTTCGATCGCTGTGGTTCGCCAACCAGGCTAAGCGCTGGCAGGTCGTCCACGCTTAATCAGGTGTGGTCGCGGGTGGCGACGACATCGCCTCCCATACCGTTGCCACCGCCTGGAGGCGCCTGGACGTGACTCTGAGCGAGCGTAACGACTTCCGTGAGTGCCGCTAGCTCGCCGTGCAGGAAGCAACCTCAGTCCCAAGGACCATCGCAGACCTCAAAAGGCAGACGTCTGCGCCAGCGGGTGCGCAGTCATTCCCGCGAAGGCGGGAATCCATTGCGGAAGTCCTTTGAAAAAAAACGTATCGAAGAAGTGGATTCCCGCCTTCGCTGATTGAATGACTGGGTTCGGGGCGTTCAAATGGCACCGGTACCGGCCATCCGGTACTGTCCTATTGAGATTTACATAATATAGTTCCATTTGCTCAACTTTTGTTGTATGCTCCGAGCATGGGAAACGCAGCAGGAGTTAAACGCGATTTCAAGGCTTTGGAGAGACGGCGCTTGCGGGCCGCCCGTTTGTTGTCGAAAGG
>DATJYK010000239.1:0-30212 GCA_035578005.1 Terriglobia bacterium | reverse complement strand
GGACTCGCCGGCCAAGTTCAAGATGCAGTGTGACGCGCTCGCCGTGCTGAAGACGCAGCTTCAGCGGCGCGACTTCGAGGCCATGGGGCCGGCGCTGCGCCAGTTGTACAGCAATGCGCTCGATCCGGGCTACGAGCGGGCGCAGTTAATCTGCATCGATTGCCAACAACTGATGGACCCGAACGGCGAGCCTTTCAGCGACGAAAACCTGAAACTGCTGTTGCGGCTGGTAGACCGCGAGATCGAGGACGCGATGGACGGCTACGAATTGGAGCTGGACGAGCGAACCAAGACGGCGGAGGCACGGTTGGCGAAGCTGGCGTTCACACGCCAGGACGAGTGGCTCAACCTGGAGATCGACCGGTTAAGACGGGCGGTCGATCGCAAGCAGTGGGTGATCACGGGGCTGCTGCAAACGCTCAAGCCCCCTGAAAAGACGGAACCGGAGGCGTCTGTAAAAACCGAAGAAGGAGAGCTTTCAACCCCGGAAAAGGGGACCCCCCACCCCCATACCCCCCAAAGCCAAGAGGTCATTTAGAATGAATAGATTAAAGATTTCGGCGTTTTTGCCAAAGCCAAGAAGCCACGTGCAATCAATAACTTGGTGGCTTTGTGTAAAATTTACACAAAGCCAAGAAGTGCTTTAGAATGAGTAAAGGCAAATTCTCTAAAAATTGCCCAAAGCCACCGTTTGAAGGCCAGGATGAGCCTTGTAGATCCTGAATCGCACAGTCCTACAAGGCGGTCAAGCCTCTCTTATGCTCCCGGCTGCGGTTGCGCCTGTAAACGAAAAATAAAAAATATCTATTGACAAATAATGCCAGCGGTAATATAAAACGATCGTTTGCTTTGCAGTTTGTCAGACTAATTGACATATGGAGGGGGGAGCAGGCGAAAAATAAGGCGGACTGAAAGGTCCTGAGCCAGTTTCCAGGGTTTGTCGCCGAACTCACCCCAAGCGTCGGGTAAACGGGTTCTCACAAGGAGCACGCAAATGGCATACCTCAAGCGCGGAGTTGTTGGCACTGTTAGCTTGTGGATAGTCTTCGGGAGCCTTGGGTTGGTCTGGGCCCAGAGTGATCGCGGAACCATCACAGGAACCGTTACCGATCCCAGCGGAGCGCTGATTGCGGGCGCTACCGTGACTGCCACGAATACCGCGACGACTATCAGTACCCAGGCCGTGACATCCTCGGCCGGCGACTATACGATTCCGCTGCTCAGGGTAGGCACCTACCAGATTACGGTGGAACAGACTGGAATGAAAAAATTCGTTCAGACCGGAGTCGCCTTGCAAGTGGGGCAAACCATCCGCGTTGACGCGCATATGCAGATCGGGCAGACCACCCAGACGGTTCAAGTTACCGCACCGGTTCCGCTTCTCCAAAAAGACACGTCTGACCGGGGGACCGTTGTGAGCTCCAGGGATGTCGAAGAACTGCCTATTGTGGCGCAGCAGGAGCAGCGCAATCCAGGTTTCTACATGACCCTCGCTCCGGGCGTGACCGGACGCGGCACGGCGAACCCGACGCCGAGCGGCTCGGGCCGCCAGTTGAATACCACCGTTAACGGCAGCCCCAGCGGAAGCACGGAGTTTCATCTCGATGGCGCGGTGATCGGTCAAGGCTACATGATGGCGGGCGATTTCCGCCAGCTTCCCTTCCCGCCTGACGCGGTAGGAGAGTTCAATGTGATGACGCTTAATCCTCCGGCACAATACGGTCAGACGGGTTTAGGGATCACAAGTTTTTCCCTCAAGTCAGGCACCAACCTGCTTCACGGCACGGCCTACGAGTACCTCCGCAATAACGCGTTAGACACAAGAGGCTTCTTTGCGCCCACCACGCCGGTCCTTAAACAAAACGAGTTCGGAGTCACCGTCGGGGGACCGGTGATCATTCCCAAGATTTACAATGGCAAAGACAAGACTTTCTTCTTCGGCTGGTACGATGGCTTTCGGCTGGTGCAACAGGCGACCAACTCCCTGGATACCGTACCCACGGAAGCGATGAGGGGCGGAGACTTCAGCAACGTTCTCGGCGCTCAAGTCGGGAGCGACGCTCTGGGCCGGCCGGTCTATTCGAGTGAGATCTATGATCCCGCAACGCAGCGCACCGTCGGTGCGGGTGCGGTCGATCCCGTCACCGGCCTGATTAACAAGAGCGGAAGCTCCGCCATCATTCGCGACGCCTTCGGTTTCAACACCATCACCGGGTTGCCGACGGGCGCAGCAAACATCATCCCTTCGGCGCGGATTGATCCCCTGGCTGCGAAAATCTTCACTTACTTTCCCAACGCCCCCGCTTGTTCCACTTGCGCGTTTGGGTACAAGCTGAATTGGCTCTCCTCGTACACCAATCGAGCCACCATCAACCAGTGGGGCTCAAAGGTTGATCACGCGGTCTCTGATCGTCAGCACCTCTTCGGGGAGTTTATCTGGTCGAAGAACTACGCGCCTAGCGGTTCCAAGTGGCCGGGAGCGATCAGCGAGGGCGCTAATACAACAATTCAGCAGGATATTGTGCGCTTCGGCCAGGATTACACCCTCCGCCCGGACTTGATCAACCACTGGGTGTTTGGGTTCAACCGTAACCGGAATGACTCCTTTCCTCAGGCGGGACTAGGCTGGCCTGGGATGCTCGGATATTCGGGCGTGCCCCAATCCGGCCCGGGTTCCACTTTCATTGAGATGGACATTGGAGGCCTTGGAAACACTTATGGTCGGGGAGGCCAAGGCTATGGAGCCGCCAACAACTTCACCTTCAATGACGACGTTTCTTGGATTAAGGGCAGGCACTCCATCGAAGGAGGGTTCAGCTACATAAAGCTTCAGAACAACAATTTCAGCTCCACGTATCAGTCCAGCTACCTGACATTCAATGCCGGAACAACATCGATGCCAGGAGCCTGGTACAACGATGGATGCACCCCTGGAGGCACCTGTGCTGGCATGGGGGCCGCCGGCTTCCTTCTAGGACAGGTTAGTCATGGATTGGCCGGTATTACGGCCTCCGAAGTGGCCGATCGTATGGGGCGATACGCAGGCTACGTCCAAGACAATTTTAAGGCTTCGCCAAAGCTTACTTTGAACCTTGGCCTACGGTATGACCTGATTCTGCCCAACGTGAGCGCGCATAACCAGTTCTCGTGGATGGACCCCACCATCGTCAATCCTGCCATCGGAATCAAGGGTGCGTTGGCCTTCGCCACGCCCTATCGACGGTCGCCTGTGATGACAGACACCAAGGCATTTGGTCCCCGTATCGGGCTTGCTTATGCTCTTAACGATAAGACCGTATTGAGGGGTGGTTACGGAATCCTGTACACGGCCGGAGGCGGCGAGCGCTCGATTGGAAATTCCTTCGAGCAGCAAGGTTATAGCGTCTCGAATGCCGTCAACGAGGATGCCAGCATTCCGGGTGCTACGGGATTGCTTCCCGGCACGGTTCCGGGAAACCCGGGCTATCACATGATCTTGAATAACGGCTGGCCAGCTTCGCTCTTGCCAGTGCCGCCCTTCATCAGCCCCTCCACGGATATCGGAGAGGGGCCGCCCGCTTTCGGGAGCTTCCCGGGAGACGGCAATTTGCCGTACATCCAGACTTGGGACGTCGACATCCAGCGTGACCTTCCGGGTCAAATCCTCTTCGATGTGGCTTACGTCGGCACCAGGGGAACGCACCTGCCCAGCCGCTTGATGAATACGAATGCCACTTATACCAGTGCCTTGCAATACGGACAGACGCTCTTCACAGGCATTGCCGACCCAAGTGTGCAGGCACTCAGCGTCGTTCAAAAAATGCCCGTGGATCCAGCGACGGGTATGCACTCCCCGTTTCCGGGATTCCAGGCGCTCTGGGGCGGATCGGCCACTCTGGGGCAGGCCCTGCGTCCCTATCCGCAATACACCACTGACACGGTTGAGGGTCTGTCTCAACTGAGAGACTTTGGTGAAAACGTTGGATCGTCTTCATACAACGCTCTTCAGCTTCAGGCCCGAAAGCATTTCTCCCAGGGTCTCAGTTTCCTGGTGTCTTACACCTGGTCAAAGACGCTGACCAATGCGGGAAACCTCTTTAACGAGTTTTCGGGCTTTACGCAGGATTTCTACAATGTGAAGTCAGAGAGAGCGCTCAGCCTCAACGACTACCCCAGCAACCTCGTAATCTCCTATGAATACCAGTTGCCTTTCGGCCCCGGCAAAAAATGGGGGAACGTGGGGGGTGTGGCGGGAAGGGTGATTGGAGGTTGGAGCGTCGCCGGAGTGCAGCAATACCAGGCGGGCGCCCCGCAGATGATCGTGACCGGGGGCAACGCTCTCAATCCGTATATGGGTCCCAACAGCTTCCTCATGCGGCCCAATGTGGTGCCGGGTGTGGTGAAGAAGTCTGTGGCGATTCGTAACGGAACGTGGGACCCCAACGGCGGCGTGCTTCACAACGATGGCAGCCCCTGCACGACTGCAAGCCCGTGCACGGCAGCGAACGCCTATGACAAAGGAGCTGTGCTCAACGTTTCCGCTTGGTGCGATCCGCAGCAAGCGCCGACCTCCGCCGTCGGGTGTGCCGGCGGTCCCTTTACCTTCGATCGAGTGGGCGGGACTGCCCCTCCAACCGATGGCGCAATTCGACGCTTCCCCTATTACAACGAGGATATTTCCATCCTGAAGCGAACCCCTATCAACGAGCGGGTGGGTGTTGAATTCAGGGCCGACTTTCTGAACATCTTTAACCGCACGCTCTTCGGCTTCGACCAGGGCGGCGACCAATACGGATCGGTTCTGCAAGGCAACAACCTGGGTGGCGGCTTGGGCTCGTTCGGGCACATTACCTCGCAGAGCAATTTCCCGCGCGAGATCCAGTTTGGGCTGAAGTTGACTTACTGAAGGGGTGCTTTCGAGAAAGAGGCTAGTTTAATAGACCTACAGCTCGAACATCCGGAGCGGCGCTGCTCAGGGTCTTCCGGAAAGCGAGCCTACGTGAGCGTGCCGGTCCTGCCGGCGCTGATCACCCGATGGACGAGGCCGCCGGGTTTCGCCAGCGCCGCAACGTGTTGACCTCGCAGTGCGGCGGGCGCGGTCCAGATGGACCAGTTGAACCAATAGTCCCATCCGTAGTTCACTTCGCCCGTGTCTCCGCCCGCGCTGCAACAATTCGTGCCGTCCCATAAGTATCCCCACTTGCAGTAGCCGAGCTCGAGGTTCTTGCGCAGCAGGTCGAGTCCGAATTCCTTTTGGCCTTCGTAGATAAACGTGATCGCATTCCAGATGACCTGGTGATTGGTGTAGATATACTCGCCGGTGAGATATCCCGTCTTGTCCGCGGTCCAGAGCGAGCCATCAGGCATCGAATAGATCGGCGGCATGCCGAGCTTGCTCAGCTTGCAAACCTTGTCCCGTAACACCCGCAGAACTCTGTCTACATTTTCTTGCGGGAAGACCAGCGGCACGCCGGCGAAGCGGGCGAAATACTGACCGTTCAACTGGGGAGTGAAGAACGCGTCGAGCACCTGGCCTGTCTCGGTGTCGTTGTAAATCAGGTAGTGGTCGCCCTTCCAGAGGTACTTCTGCAAGGTGTCCTTGCCGGCCGCCACCAGCGAATCGAGCTTGTGCGCTTCGTCATCATCGCCAACAGCCTGCGCCCATTCCTTCAGCATTTCCGCACCGGCGATGCGCAGACCGCCTGGATGAGTAACGTAGCCTCGCATGGACCGGTCCTCGAACCACTCTGAGTCATTCCAGGTGTGCGGGCGCACGGGAGGCATGGCGATGATCTGCGAAAGCCCAAGATCGGGACGCTGACTGAACGAGTACGCGAGCGCCTTCTTGACTGCGGGATAGAACTCCTTCATAAAGGCGTCGTCGCCCGTGATCTTCCAATGCAGATACGCGGGCGAGACGAAGCAGAATCCGGACATCACCTCCTGGTAGTCGTAGGCCATGGGATTTGCCGGGTCAGCCCATCGTCCCATGAGTTGGGCAACGTCGCCATTTTCCTTCTGGGTCCAGCGATAGCCCCTCAGCATGGAAACGGCGCATTCCGGAAAGAAGAACGACAGCAGCGGACCTGCCATCGCCATGTTGGAAAGCGTGGTGACGTGCGGGCAGGCTCGCGGCGCTTCTTCAAGAGCGAAGATGCCATCCTCAGGATTGCACCAGTTGCCAATCGGGTCTTTGGCCTGCGCCCACATGCTGCAAGGGCCGAAGTAGTAAAAGGCGTTCACCAACGCGTCCGCGAGCCATCCTGGCAAAGCCGGGTCTTCGTAAATCGCCGACTGCCAGGCGATGACCCGTTTCAGCAACTGCTCGTGGTGCTGAGCCAGAAAACTGGCTACATCACCGGCGCTCGCGTAGCGCAATGCGTACATGTGGGTGAACCGCTTGCCGGTGGTCGAGGGCACCAGCACGGAGCCGGGCGCTTCAGTGATAATCCGCTCGCCGCCGGTGCCTGGATTGCCGTTGCCCTCCCATTCCGGCGCATACCAGGCCAGGACAAAACGCACCACGGTTTCCTCACCAGCATCAACGCTGAAGTCGACCGCGAGCGACGAGCCTCCATCATCACGTGGTCCATTCGATGGCAGCTCCTTTTCGATCGCGGCCCATTTCAAGCCGTCGCTGCCGAGCGCGCCACCCGTGCGAGCAGGAGCGCCATCAATGGCCGCGAGCACGTAGCTCATACCCCAAGCCTTGTTCTCTACCCAAACGCCACTAAGGCCCTCCGGAGCCGGCTGGCGCTCAATCGCAGGTTGGGGCATCACCGGTCTCGCCGCAAGATCAGGCCATCCAATCACCTCATCCTTTGTGTGGTGATCGGCGAAGCCCGGAAAGCTGAAGGCCACACAACCGGACTTGCGCTCGGGTGACGTGTTCCTAAGGTGGATTTCAAACACCGCACCAGGCGTGTTCGAAGTTTTTGCGTCGCCGGGAATAAACGGTGACCAGCTTCGTACGCCGACCTCTATCGGCGAATCAGCAGCCTGATACTCGACGTCCGCGATCGGGTAATGACCCCAGTAGTCGCTTCGCCCCATCATGCCGCTGTTCAGGAGTTTCAAGTTGATGCCTAGCGAAGGCCGATTGTTGCCGGCGTAGTTTTTGGTCTGGCCGGTGGCAAATACCCAGGTGTGACCGCCGATGCTCATTCCCAAGAAAGGCACATTCAGCGGGCCGCCGAGCGGAGTGAGGTGATTGAAAATCGAGGTGTAACCCAAAACGCCTGACGGTTCAATGTAAAGAGCTCCGGTGTCAATGCCGCCCACTGGCATGCCGGACGCAGGGCGAGGCCGGTCAACGTACGACGAGAAATAGGACACATTGTGCGTGCGGTAGCAAATACCCGTCACGGGTTTGCGGTATCCTGAGGCATCGAACGTGCTCCAAGCCGCATCCTGCAAGTCAGCCGGAAACAGCCGTCGAGGCCCTTTCGATTCGGGCGAAACGGCTGGTGAAGTTCCCGCAGCCCTCGCCAAGCCCTTCATCCGGGCCCAGCCCAGGCTCAGCATGCCTGTGGAGATTTCTAAGAACGTGCGCCGCGAAGATTTCAGCATGATCCTCGTCTCCTGACCGCCCTCATTTGTCATCCTTTGACGCCGCTGATTTCTCCTGCAGTTTTTGGAGCAAGGTCCTGTCGTTCTCTTGGCCCTGTTTTGTTAATTGCTCGAAAAGTGCCAGGTGCTTTTGGCTTTCCGTCTTCTCGCCCAGGCGGGCGTACAACTCATAGAGCTGATAGTGAACGTCTTTCGAGTTGGGATCAAGCGCGAGGGCTTTGTCAAAGGCCTTGAGACTTGCCTGCGGATTTCCCGTGCCGGCGTAACACTTTCCGAGCAGAAAGTAAGCCCGGGTCATCTGGGGATACGCGGCGATCGTAATCCGAAGGTGAGGAATGGCGTCTTGAAATTGCTTGTTGTCGGTGAGCAAATCCGCGAGGTAGTAGTTGGCGAGAGGCTGCTCGGGATCTTCCTGCAACGCCAGGGTGAGTTGCTCCTGAGCGTGTACCAAGTCCTTCTTGATCCAGTAGGCCTGGCCCAATCCGAAGTGTATTCCCGGAAAGCCGGGGTTCTTCCGCAACACCTCTTCGAACTCACGGATCGCTGCGTCCGTTTGTTGCTGGTCCTCCAGCACCTGTGCCTTCAGCGCGTGCGTCCACTCTGAGTCAGGACTCAGTTCGTTCAACCGGTGCGCCGCTTGCTCCGCTGCCGCCTTGTAATAGAGAGTGAGCTGGTATAAAACCGGCGCATCCTTGGGATCGTCTGCAACAAGGGTTTCCAGTTCGTGTATGGCTTCGGCGATCCGGCCCAGCGAGTTCAGATCAAGCGCCAGGTAGTAGCGGGCTTCACGATCCTTGGGATTTGCCACCAGCTCCCCGCGAAGGGACTTCTCGGCTTCGGCGAAGCGGTTCAACCCGAAATATGAGATTCCCATCAAACGGTTGGCACCCGGATAGCGCGGCGCGCGTTTCAGAATTTGTTGGAAGGCTTCAAGCGAGTCGTCATACCTGAGGTCCATTTGATATACGACGCCTAGCCTCATGAGGATTTCCGGGTCGTCGGGCGCAGCTTGCAGGGCTTGGCGGTAAGCTTTCTCGGCGCCGACGTAATCCTTGCGTTGCTCCATGGCGCTTGCTTGGCTGAGGAGAACCTCCACGCCAGTAGCGCCGGACTGCAGTTGGGCGCAAGCGAGCTGCGTCGCGAGAAGAGGCAAGGCGGGAATCAAGGCAAGAACTAGGCCGCCATGAGCCTGCGGCATGATGTGACTGCCGGACCTCACGGCTTGGCACTCCTTCGCAGTAGCGCGCACCAACCGAGAGGGCTGCTCCCGGGCTCGTTGCTCTGCAGCTTGATCGCCCGAAGCCACTCAACGTCAAACAGCGGAAGAAAGTCGTATCGAAGTTCCTCTTCCGTTACGCCCGGTGAACCCGCCGCCGCTTGCTCCTCACGCCGGGCGGAGAGCAGAAGAAACTGCGACCCGGGCCGCGAAATGCGCCGAATCGTTTCAAGATATGCGGTCAGGTTCTGATCCCTAACCACGTGATAGCAGCCGCGGTCGTACAGAAAATCGAAAGGCTCGAGGGTGGGCGGGTTTAGCACGTCGGCCAAAACCCATCGCACTGAGACCCCGGCTTTTTCAGCCTTCTGCTTAGCCTGCGCGAGCGCGGTTGGCGCCACATCGATCGCGGTCACGTCAAATCCGTGAGCTGCCAGAAAGACGGCGTCGGTTCCCGAGCCACAGCACAGGTCTACGGCCCGGCACTTGGCCACTGTGCCCTGGTTCACCACTTTCTGAAGCTCATCGGCGGGTTGCCCGATGTCCCACGCTGGAGGCTTCGCGCCACGATAATCGGCGTCCCAACTTTCGAGCAAAGGGTTTCCCTCGGGTCCATGCGGAAGAATGCCGGACGGAAGGGGCTCGCGTTCCACAAGCGTGTTGCCGGTTGCTGTAGAAACTGCAATCTCGCCTGCCCCTCCCGATGCGGTTGGAAGCCAAAGACGCATGATTCGCTCGTCCGCAGGCACAGTCAGCTCCCAAACATCCCGAGCGGGCACGAGCTTCGCATCCACCGTGGGATTGTTTGAGCCCTTGTCCGAGACCTGGAACACGCTAAGAGAGCGGCTTGCGTACGGGCTTGCTTGAAATGCAGCCTCCACGCGGTATCCTCCAGCCGCGGGTTCCTGCTGATGAACCGCGTTGTAAGTCACTTGCTGCGGCTGCGGGCTTTCCCACAAAATTTCACTACCGTCTTCCATTAGGCGAACGCCTTCGGCCGAGATTGAAGGCGAGTTGTCAGAACGTAAGCACATCACGGTGCGAGACCCTTGTTGCGCTTCGTCGTCAATCACAAAGACTGACGGCTTCAGAATAACCAGGCGCCGGATCACGCCAGGGCCTGCGCTGCCGCTGGCGTATACGAAATAGCGATTTTCTTCGAAGGAGCTGAGAGTCCTGACGCCCCGCTGTCCACCGCCAAGCGCTAGGGCTACGGCAGCGTCATATGAATCTCCGACGCCAGGAGTTGAAGCCAGTGACTTTGCCAGTTGGATAAGCTGCGAACTTCGGAGGCAGGGGTCGAGCGATTCCACTTCGGAAAGTGCCGCGGGGCCAGCAAGCCTTGCCGACACCAAAAAAGGGAGGAGCGGGATCAGAAGACCCCTGAGCAACCGAGCGTTGCGACCTGAGCCAGTAAAGGGCGTTCCATTTTTGCTCGGACGGTTATCGACCTGTCGGAGAGATCTATCTGCCATCCACCGAAAAGGCGAGAAGTGCATTGCCGTGCAGCCCTCCGTACCCTGCATCCAGAAATACCATACCATTCGCGATGGTGGGACCCGGCGCGCCGATGGACCCACCGTGAGCACTAATACCGTCGACGCTGTCAAAATCCCGAACGGTGTCGAAGTCCCAAAGGACCTTTCCGTCGGCGGTGTCATGGGCCCTCAGGTGGCCGTCCTGCGAGCCCACGAAGACCACCCCTTGGATGGCGGTGGGCGGAGTGAACTGCGCCTGGCTACATCCGGGCAGCTTGACGCAAGCGGGTTTGGCGGGGGGTGCGTACCAAGCTTTCTCGCCGGTGGCGACGCGCAGCGCGAAGAGACCGCCGCCCTCTTCAGGGTGCGAATCGTGCCAGTCTGAAACCGGAAAGTAGGCGAGCTTACCGTCCGTAGCGCCGCCCCATTCGATTCCCCCGAGTGGCCCGCCCTTTCCAATACGTGTTTGCCAAACGATCTCGCCCCTGTGATTTGGATCGAGGGCGTGAATCACGCCCGACTTCTGCCCTATGACGAGCAGATCGCGGCCAGCATCCGTGGAAATCAGCATGGGAGGAGACCCAAAGTCGTAGTCATCGCCGGCCTGCGGAGGGCAGTTTTGGATATCTTTAATGAGGCAAGCGCAGTTCCAGCGGTCGCTTGCGGTAAGTTGGCGCGACCACAATCGCCTCCCGGTTGCCATGTCAAAGGCAATGACGGCGTCCGAGTTAGGATCGGCCACGTCGCTGTAACTATTGCCGGTTCCAACGTAGATCGCGTGACGCTTCAAGTCGGCCGTCGGAGTCGACCAGACGGAGGCGCCGGAAGGACCGAGAATCGGAACACCGACGGGGTTCGTACCCACCCGACGGGCCTCTTCCGGAATCGTGTAAGTTTTCCAGATCGAGTTCCCGGTCTTAGCATCGAGCGCGACCACGCTCCCTCTGAAAGTACAGCACGCATAATGCGGATTTGTCGCCCGCCCTTCCTCGTCGGATGAAACCGGAACATAGAGGGCACCTTCGAGCAGCAGCGGTGCGGCGGTAATCTTCGCTCCCACGTGGCTGTCGACGCGCTTGCTCCACACCACCTTCCCAGTTTTCGCCTCCAACGCCCAAAGGGTTCCTGTGGTGTCACCGACGAAGGCAAGCCCGTAGGCAGGATCAATCACCACGGCGGCACGCGCGCCAACCGGAGCCTTAAAGGTCCAATAAATGCACCCGCTGCGCGCGTCGAGCGAATAGACGGTGCCGTCCTCGGTGCTGGTGAATACGCGGCCGGCGAAGAGGGTAGGCTGAGAGTTGATGGCCGACGCTCCTGTGTAACCAAACGCCCACCTCAGCTTGAGGCGCGGTACGTCCGCCTTTTCGAGCCTAGCGACTTCAGCAGGCTGAAAGCGGTGATTGGCCGTTCCCGTACTCCATCCGTTCCATCCCGCAGCGTTCTCGACCCACGGATCCTGTCCGGAACAAAATCCGCTGAGCTTCTCGACGTTGGCTGTCGGCTTCCCCAAATATCGGGCCACTGCCTGACGTTCTGCTTCGTTGAGGAGATCCCCTTGGTCTCTCATCAACCCGTCCTCGAGAGCCCGCAAAATGTTATCTTGCGGCAACGCTCGCAGAACCGCTGGGGCCGGAGCACGCGTTCCGCTTTCGGTGCGGTGGCATAGCGCGCACTGCCGCTTGAAAATCTCGGCGCCATCCGGGAACTGACCTGCCTGGAGGGGTATGCTGAGAACGCAACCGAAAAACGCCAGAAGACATCGCCTCCATACAGCCAGTTTCCTGTCCCGGCTAATTGCTGAGCGTTGATGCCCCCTCACCCCCGGCCCCTCTCCCCCAAGGGGGCGAGGGGAGAACAAGCTTCGAAGTTTCTGTTGGATGAAGTCCACCCCTCGCCCCCTTGGGGGAGTGGGGCCGGGGGTGAGGGGGCGAATACAGAATATTGTCAACAATGGAGTGGGACACGGCATTCGCATCACCTGCCCCCTGCCTGCGCGATACCTCTCATCACCATTGGCCCTTGAGCTGGAAATTGTAGTGGCCTGAGCCCACTCTCACTATATACGTGTGGCCTTGCTTGTGTGCCCCCAAAACGCCTTCGTCGCCCGCTGCGAACTTGCCGTTGTCGAAGATCGTATGATTGCTTTCCAGTAACGCAGATTCTGACCACTGTGGGTCTTCAGGAATAACGATTTCCGCGTCGCTGCTTACGGGAACCGTCACGTCCAGCGTAGTCTCTGATTCATGATGGGCCCATGAAGAAGATACGAGACCTCGTTCAGTACTGATGCCGGCACTCGCCCACCGGAGATCCTTGACCATCTGGGGGGCGATCCGCAGGTGCTCATAGCCTTGTGTACCGGGTTGCTGATCGATGCCGCCGAGCGCCCGATAGAACCAGGCACCAACACTGCCGAGCGCAGGATGGTCGTGCGAGTTCATGGCAGGCCGGTTGTTATCCTGCCAAAGCTCCCAGATTGTCGTGGCTCCTTTTTCCAGCATGTATCCCCAGCTCGGATACGTGGTCTGCACGGCCAGGTCATAGGCCATGTCGCTGCGGCCAGTAGCGGTGAGCGCCGGCATCAGATATTTCGTGCCAATGATGCCGGTGGTGAGATGGTTGTTGTGATGGTCAAGCAGATCCCGCTCGAGGTAAAACGAGGCGTTGCCGATGTCTTTTTCAGGCACGAGACCCAGGAAAAGCGCCATCGCATTTGCGGTCTGGGTGCCGCCACCGTATTGCCCGGTTTTGGCGTCGAAGAAATTCCTGTTGAACGCATCTTTGATTTGGCCGGCCAGAACGTCATACGACCGTTCGTCGTCGGCCCTGCCCAGAACCCTGGCGATACTGCCGAGCACGGTGACGTCATAGAAGTAGTACGCATCCGAAATCACCTCGCCCGGCGTCTCCACGGTCGCGACCCAATCGCCGTTCAAGTCGAAGCGAAGAACGTTGTCGGGTGCGCGGCTGCGCAGGAATTCTACGTACTTCTTCAGACCCTCATAGTTCTCCTCCAGAATGCGCCGGTCGCCGTACTGCTGCCACATGTACCAACAGATGAGCGGATACGCGGTGCCCCATCCGGGGTCGGCGGGCCGATTGCCGAACTTCTCGGGAACGGTTTCCGAAAGAGTGCCGTCCGCCGCCTGGTCGTCGCGAATGTTGCGGACGAAGTTCGTGTAGAAAGCAGCCATGTCGAAGTTCATCATGGCTTCTTCGGCCGAAAGCTGGGCATCGCCCATCCAGCCTTCACGCTCGTCCCGCTGGTTGCAGTCGGTGGGAATGCTCATCAGGTTGTTAAGCTGCGTCCAGCGGATGAGACGTTGAATGTCATTAAGGATGGGTTTCGACGCCGTGAAGCTGCCGATAGTCTGTACCGAACTGTGGACCACGCGACCGCGGATGGAGTCCAGACTGGGAACGCCTGGGAATCCCGCAACTTCCACGTAACGAAAACCGTGATAGGTGAAGTGCGGCTCATAGGTTTCGTCGCCTTCACCCCGTAGAACATAGATGTCGCGTTGCTTGGCCTCGCGGAGGTTTTGGGTGTCGATCATCCCGTCGGGATCGGCGACCTCGCTAAATCTCAACGTGACGGCTGTCCCGCGCGGACCTTTGACGCGCAGTTTAGCCCAACCGCTGATGTTCTGCCCCAGGTCGTAAACGTAGATTCCTGGCTTCGGGTTCAGCAGTTTCACCGGCACCATGGAGTCAACCACGCGAATGGGCGGCATCATCTGGGCTGAAAGCAAGCCACTCCAGCCCGTCATCGTCTGCGCAGACTGCCAAGCGGAATCGTCAAAGCCGGCGCGGTCCCACCCCGGAGTTTCCTCGCGCGAGTCGTAAACTTCACCGTCATAAACGCTGTCGCTGACGACGGGTCCGCGCGCTGTTTTCCAGGACGTGCTGCTCGCCACGCTGACACTCTTTCCGTTGTCCAGATCGACGTTCAGTTGCAACAGCAGGGCAGGCTGCGGGTAATAAGGCTTTCCTCCGAGCGTACCCGTCCCCAGGGTGGCCCAGCCGCCGCCCAGCATGGCGCCGATCACGTTGGTGCCCGTTTGGAGCTGGTGCGTCACATCGTAGGTGGAATAGAGGGCGCGCTTATGAAAATCCGTCCAGGCGGGGTCAAGAACGTTGTCACCCACCTTCTCACCATTCAGATGAACCTCGTAGTACCCCAACGCCGTTACGTAGAGCCGCGCGCGCGCAACCCTGCCTTCCAGATGAAACTCTTTCCGAAGCTCGTGGCCCGTGATCCACTCACCCTGCCAGTCATGGGGTGAAAGTAGACCCACTTCAAACATCGCAGGTGCGCTGTAACTGCTGGCCTGGTCCTGGTTGTCCCAGAACCGAACCTTCCAGTAATAGGTGTGCCCACTCCTCAGAGCAACACCTTGATAGGCGACTTGAATCGAGTCACTGGAGGCCGTCTTGCCGCTATCCCACTGGTCGCCTTGATCCTTGTTCAGAGCGTCAAGCGTCCCTGACACCAGAATTTGATAGGCGGTCTCCCGCTGTCCGCGTTGGCTGTGGCTTGGAACCCATGCGAATCGAGGCTGAAGCACATCGATCCCGAGCGGGTCGGTGAGGTATTCGCAGGTGAGACCACTGGGCGCTGCAGGGCCCGAGGCAAAGGCTATCGGGCACTCCCACAGAGCGAGTGTCAAAAAAAGCAAAAGTTTGCGCCTGAGTCCAAAGTTCGCGTTCACGTTGTGTGCTTCCGTCACCTGTCTAGTTGAAGTGTTCTCTACTATTGGAAGCCGCGCGGATCGATGGCAACTCTGGTGGACGAACTTGGCAGATTCACAAGCGGTCCTGGCTTTCGAGCGTCGCCCGCAACCTCTCCCAGAAGGTCCCGCCTGAAGTGAGTGTCTGTTGGTACCTGCGAGATACTTCCGCCGACGCTCCACGTCATGGCGAGTGCGTCGAGATCCACGTCGATCTTCATGTCGCCATACGCGCTGTGCTTGTCAAACCCCAGAAACTTCTGCCAGGCCTCCAGGTCAAGCATCAAGGGCTCTTTGGTGCTGGTAAGCCAGTTCAAGCCCCGCCCCACTCCCTGAGTTTCGTCGGTGACCGCTCCCCAGTCAGGCGTGAACAGGTTGTAGTCCGCACTGTTGTCCGGATTTGCGAATTCGATCGCCTTGCCACAGCGGTAGAAGATGTTGCCGATCACCTTGTTCCGTCGAGCCGTGCCACCGCGCGGACCTACAATGCGCCCCTCGATTCCCCGGAACTTGATGCCTGCGTCTTCTGTCATGCCAATCAAGTTGTGCGCGATTACAGTCTCGTCGCTGCCGTCGACCGTGATCCCCCAACCGCCGTGGGCGGGCATGTTGTATGAACCTCCGCCGTGGCCCACAGTGGCCTTCCAAATGATGTTGTCGTCGATCATGTTCGGATACTGCGAGGCCTCAAGGTAAATGCCTCCACGCAGGGTCTGCAGGTTGTCGCCCAGGACGTTTGAGGTCACGCGTGTGTTGCTGTTCTGGTAGTCCAGCCAGATGGCCTCGGCATGAATCGTATGCCGGATCACGTTGTTGCGGATCAGGCAATTCTTGGTGACGTGGCATTTGATGCCGCCCGTCTCCCAGCCCAGCTCCACGTCCTGGTAGCCCACGTGCTCGATCAGGTTCCCTTCGATGAGCGTGTTCTGCACGCCCATCCCTGCCAATCCGCACACCCCAGCATCGTCGATATGATTGCGGCGCACGATGCTGTAACCGACGGGATCCGGCAGCTCCATGGCCCAGTCTTGTGCGCCGATATCGAGCGCGACGCCATTGGCATGACGGATCACACAGTCCTCGATGATCCAATGATGGCCGCGGCTGGCCGATACGAGGCCGCGCTGAGGGACCGGGAAGGCGTTGGCGCCGTGCTCGAAGGTGATGCCTCTCACCCGAATGTAGCCGAGGCCGCGCTTTGTGGGAGCGAAGACCTGTTCCTGGATGGCGAGCTCCACATCGTGCTGTGACGGATCGGCATCGCCGGGCAGCCGCAAATGGATCGTGAGGCCATCGTGCTCGCACCAGAAGGCGCCCTCGGGTTTGTGGACCAGCTCATCGTAGCTTTCCACCTGATCCAAGCGCTGGCCGTCCACGAACACCATCCCTCGACGGAGCAGGTGCTGCTTCAACTCCTCCGGCTTGGGCATCAGGTACGTGCGGTACTGCATGATGTTGACCATGCCGAACGGGTTGTAGCCGCGGAAGTCGAGATCGTCCAGGCGGCGCTCAAAGATTTTCAGACTGGAGCGATCCGGCGGATGCGGGCCCAGCTTGTATTCCACAGACGGTTCCCACCCCGCCTTCACCAGTCGCGAACCTTTCACCACCACGTTCGCACCCGGCGCCGCCTCGTAGCTGATCATCTCGTCAGGACCAGTGCCGCCGCGCGCCGGATCGATACGTTCCCGGTAGATTCCAGTCATGATCACAACGCGCTCGCCAGGTTTAAGCAGTTGAGCGGCTCGGTTGATGGTGGCGAAGGGCAAATCCTGGGTCCCGGGATTCGAGTCGGACGCGCGAGGGTTGCGATTATCAACGTAGTAGGTTTTCGTGAACCGTAGCGGCTGCTCCCAGGAAACGAACTCGGTGCCATCCGGGAGCAGAACGCCGGTGTGCTGTTCAGCCTGCAGGGACTCAGCAGCGAGGCAGAACGCCAGTGCCGCCAGCAGGGCTCGCACGGTCTGGCCTAACCTCGCTGCACGTTCCGAGGCTGCGTGGCGTGCCGGTGAGCCTGCCGCCCAGACCCAGAACAACTCTGCACGCGCGGACCGCCGTTCCTGAACACGGCCCAATTCGTCTGAACATCTTCGGATTTCGTTCATGGCCGTTCTGGCATGTTGCGGCAAGAGTCAGTTTCGGGCCCCGGAAAGGGCGGGGCTACCAGCCCCGCCGCACCGAAGCCCTCACTCTAAGTTACCGAAATGTTAGGGCAGGCTTGCGGCAGGGCTGAAAGCCCCGCCCTTTCAAAGCATGCCCTGATAGCTCCACACTAGGTCCTGAGTAGCACAGCAGTGTAGCGGGCCGGATTCTCCAGGACCACCACGGTGTGAGCGCCGGCCTCCCTGAGACCAAGCTCCTTCTTCTCGGGCCAAACGACCTGCGCGCCTTTGACCTTCAGCCTTTTGGGATCGAGTTGGATTTGTACTTGGTCGATTCCCCTGTACTCGCCCTCGGTAGCAAGCTCTATCGTGTTCAGGACCTGCACCAGGATAGAGTCGCGATTCCGCGTGTAAAACAGGGTCCCGTGCACGTATTCCGACAACGGTTGCGGAGTGATCTCCGCGATCGGAATGGGGGTCAACTGCTGCATCAAGTCAGGTATCCACTTCCTGATCCAGAACGGCCTGAATTGCATCGCCCAGAAAATCGGGACGCCGAGGTAAACTGCCTGTCCTTTTCCAAACCGGTTGTAAGCCACGGCGGTACCCGCGGTCCCGGTTCCGGGTGGCGGTGGGCCCCAGTTGAACCACTTGTTGTGCGGCACATCCTCGACCATAAACGGAAGCCGGTAACGCATTACCTCCTGCGCGGATGTTTTCTTTACCCGCACGAATGAGCCTGACAGGCCGACCGTGCTTACCGATAACATTTTCGCCAAGGGGTGGCCCGAGGACTCGAGGTACGTCGCGGTGAAATCTCCGGGTCGAAGCGTCCCTTCGGCGGTGTAAGCGTACCTCCGTTCCTCGAAATCGTAGTCAACGCCCAGCACGTCCGCCAAGGCGAAGTTCGGCCTCGGCTTTCGGTTCTCGTCGCGCAGTCCGCACTTGAAGCTAGCCACGAGCGTTCCACCTTGCTTCACGCAATCGCGAATAACGGCGGCTTGCGCATCCGATAGAACCTCCACTTCCGGCAGAACCAGGGTTTCAAACTTGCTGAGTTCCTCCGCCGTAAGACGGAACTCGGCCAGGCTCTCCACGGGCCGGCCGGCAAAAGTTAACGATTCGATTGCGCCCACGTTCGAGCTGCGAAAGTGCTGCGGCAGCTTGGCGGCGTCGAGCAGCGCCCGCGTGGAGTTGCTGTAGAGGACGGCAGTGCTCAACACCGGCTCGATACCCGGCAGCAGAGCGTCGACGTTACGAACGTCGGCCCAGTTTTCCTTGGCGACCGCGAACCAGCGCTTGGAGTATCCCTGGCCGTCAAGATCGCTCACGATGGGTGCGTTACCCACGAAGAAGGTGCGCGCATTTTGCACGATCAGCGCGTCCGTCTGCACGCGCGGAATCGCGCCCGGATAAGTGTCGAGATATCCCTGCCGGCTGAACGTACCCGCTTGGTAGTCGGGCCGTCCGAAACCACGCATCAGAATCGATCCTGCGGAGATACCGGTGTGGGTGGTGATGGGCTCGGCGTAGATAAAGCTGACGCGCTGCATCACGTCATTGGGGAATGACTCGGGACCGCCGTTCAGTGAGACTACGAGGTTCGGACGATGCTTGCGGGCGGCGGCGAGAATCTCGTCCAGCATCTGGGTCATGCTTCTTTTCTGGTGCCAACGGTAGCGCGCCTCCCAGCCTTCGGCCGTGTTGAACCCCTCGCGGTAATCGTCTCCGGGGTGTTCGCGGCTCCAGGCCTCTTCGGTGTACTTGCAGAAGCAGAACGGGTTGTGGCCGTTGCTGTTGTAGAGGATGAACTGGATGCCAAAGATATCGACAAAAAGCTCGTCTACCTCATAGCGCGAGAAGATCTCGTCCACCATGCGCAGCACGTACTGGCGATAAGGGCCGTCGAGGCAGGCAATGTACCAGTAGGGGCGGTCGCCCATCATCCATCGATCAAGCTCGCCGTTTTCCTTCGTCCAACCCCAGTCGGGGTGCGCGATAATGCTCTGGTTGTTGAACTGCAGGGAGTAATACGCGCAGACCGACATTCCAAGCTTGTGAGCGAGTGAGGCCTCAGTGCCGAACAGATCGCGGTCGAGGTGAGGATGCCGCACGGCAACGTCGCTGAGGTAGTACGCATAGCCCCAGTGGTCCTGGGTGTAAAACATCATGCATTCGGCGCCGGCGTCGCGGGCGGCGTGTAAGGCGCCTTCGATGTCAATGTTGAAGCGCTCTTCAGGAGGGGTGTGAAACTCCCACTCCATCATGCGATAAGTCTTCTGAGGGGAAATGATGCCGGCTCTGGCGTGCTCGGCACGCAACTGCGCCAGGTCAGGATATGCGGAGTCTCGGGGCGCGTCGGCTGCGCCGGACGTCAACGAGCCGTGAAGGGCCAGCGCGGCGCCTGTACCGGCCCCGGCCATCTTCAGAAACGTCCGCCGGCTCGATTTTGCATTTCCGGGTTTCATCCCAGCAGCCGGCAGACGATCCTCCACGTTCGCTAGGCTAGTAGTTGTTCGCGGCCTTCACCGCGTCGCTCGCCACGCCATCATCCACCTTGAACGCAGAGCCCGCGGCATGCAGCTCATTGCCAAAAAGAACGATGTCGCGGCTCTTCGCGCCGGCCACGCGAAGGAACAAATCCGTACCCGGCAGCGCCTGCGAATTGACGATGCTGGCTCCCTCGACCTGATCGAGGACAACCGCCGGAAACTCAGACTTGGCAGGCACTCCAGTGAATCCTTCCACTTTCAGGTCTTTGACTTCGTCAAAATAGAGTGGGCTTTGCCACTTTGCTGACTCCGGCTTCTCCCACTGGATCTGAACATCCTTCACCTTAATGTTTTTGGCATAGTGGAAATACATCGCGTGAACCGACCGGTCGTACGCTGCTTTGGGGTCAGTCGATTGGTAGAGCTTAATATTCTCGAGATTGATGTCGTCGAGCCAACTGTTCGGATGACCAAGAATCAGGCAGGAGCCCTGGCCGTGCGCGATGATGTTGCGCAGGATGACATGCCGGATCGCACCGGCTGGAGGCTCATCGGGTTTCAGAGGCAGGCCCAGACTTTCGCTGCGCCTTTGGACAGTGAAGTAAATGGGGTCCCCGTTACCCCACCAAAACCAGTCGAAGCGGTTAGTGTTCACCACAATGTTCGAGATCACGACGTTCTCAACCACGCCTCCGTCGTAGACCATGAAAGCAATGCCACGGTTGGAGTGAGTGATCACAACGTTGTCAATCGTCACGTTTCGAACAGCCACGGAATTGCCGTCGCAAAACTTTATGGCGCTGGAGGAGGAGGAGAGGCGGCAATTCGTGATGGTTATGTTCTCGCAGGCTTTCGGCGGTCCGCCCGAGGCGGCCGAGGAATAGAAAACGATCGCATCGTCGCCGGTTTCGATCACGCTGTTGGCGATGATGACGTCCTTGCAGCCGTCCGGATCGATACCATCAGCCCATACTCCGAGCTTCTGATCGGTGTGGACATAGATTCCGTCAATCCTCAGCCGCTCGCAGGCGTATGGGTAGATGGTCCAACTTGGCGAGTCAATGATGGAAAGGCCGGCGATGCGGACGTCTTTGCAACGCAGCAGCTTGATCATGTGCGGGTAGATCTTTCGCACGCCCATGCCCCTGGGAAACGAGCGCATCAAGGGGACGCCCGCGGCTTCTGCCGCTTTCTGGTTGTCGCGAATATAGCCGTCATCAATCACGTTCAGGCGCCAGTCGTATTGGGCCTGGCCGTTGATGGTGCCGCGGCCCTCAATCGTGACGTTCTCCAGGTCCTCTCCCAGCAGGAGGGCGTCGGTGTCGTAGTCACGGTCCTCCTTAGCGGCGAACAGCGTGGCGCCGGATGCTATGTAGAGGCGGACGTGACTGCGAAGGTGAAGCGTCCCCGAAGTGTAGTCACCGGGCGGCAGATATACGGTGCCTCCACCCTCCTTGGCGCAAGCATCGAGGGCCTTTTGAATGGCTGTGCGCGCGTCATCGGTTTTCCGACCGGTGGCACCGTAAGTCGTTACGTTGAAGACCGGCAGCGGTGTCTGGGCTGGCACAGGCAGGGCGCCCAAGCACGCCGAGATCAACAGAAGGATTGGCATGGTGCTCTTAAACCGCAAGTTGAGTCCTGTCTTGCCCAATGACTTGCCCGATAAGGAGTTTGTGCGTAGAGGCGACCGCATCCCAATTCCGGTTATCCAGCAGGGCTTGGTTAGGCGCACTTCGACTTTGTTAGCTTGTCTGCAAAGATTATCTACAAACAAATCGAAACTGCGTTTATAATCCTGTATCTCTATCAATGTCAATCGCTTTTTGAAAGTTTTCAACCCTGAGCGGGCTCCTTCGGGTGGGGCGGACGGTCATTTCCGGGAGGCGCAAGCGGCGAGCCAGCGTTCGGGTTGACGCGGTTTTTTGCTATTCTCATCACGGCCCAAAATGAGGCAGGTCAAGCAAGGCGTCCGAACCCCGACTCGCCGGTCGGGCGATGGAGCAGAGGGAAGTCTTACGGGCTGGCGGCATTTGCCTCCTGTTCCCAGATCAGCCAAGGCCGTCGCTCCGCTGCTGGCGGGCTTGCTCATACTCGGGTATCCGCATCTGCTGCCCCGAAGCGAGCAAACCAAAGAGAAACCGTTTGTCACGTTCACAGACATCACCCAGGAATCGGGCCTCGCTTCATTCAAGATCATTTGCGGTGACAAGGTTACTGACTTCTTGATTGACGTCAACGGAGAGGGCGCGGCGTTCTTTGACTACGATAACGACGGTTACCAGGACATCTACTTGGTGAACGGATCCTCCCGTACCCTCGAGAAGTCAGCAAAGCCTCCCCACGAGTATCTTCTCCACAACAACGGCGACGGCACTTTTACCGACGTCACGGCCAAGGCTCATCTCGGTGCCCCGTCCTGGGGTGGTGGTGTCGCAGTAGGCGACTACAATAATGACGGCTACCTTGACCTTTACGTTACGAACTACGGCGCGAATCGGCTGTATCGGAATAATGGGGACGGCACGTTCACGGATGTTGCGGAAGCGGCGGGTGTGGCCAACGTAAACTGGTCATTTCCCAAGTGGAGCATGGGCGCGGCTTTCGGAGACATCGACAATGATGGTTATCTGGACCTTTACGTCACCAACTTTGCCAAATTCTACTACCAACCCAACCGTCCGGCGCCGAGCGCGACCAGCCCTTGCAAACTCAAGGACGTTCCAGTTGCGTGCGCGCCCGACCAGTACGAAGGCTCGCAGGCGCTTCTGTACCACAACAACGGAAATGGGACCTTCACGGACGTCACCCAGTCCGCGGGGATAACGCAACCCGTGCCGGGCCGTGGCTTCGCGGTTGTTTTTTCGGACTTCAACAACGAGGGCCGTCAGGACGTATTTCAGGCCAATGATTCCGGTCCCAATTTTTTCTACCTGAACAACGGCAAGGGCCACTTCACTGAGGACGGTTTTTCCTCGGGCACCGCCGTGGATGGGTTGGGTAATGTTCTCGGTTCGATGGGCGTCACGGTGGGCGATATCAATCATGATGGGTTGCCGGACATCTTCGTTACTCATTTTGTGGATCAGCCCAACACGCTTTACATCAACGAGGGTGGCCACATGTTCTCGGATCAGACGGTTGCTTACGGCCTGTGGCCGATCGGCTATCACTACAGCGGCTGGGGAACCAAATTCGAGGACTTCGACAACGATGGATGGCTTGATCTGTGGATCACCAATGGTCACACCATGGAGCAGCTCGAACAGCACTATCCGGGCGATCCCTTTGCCGAGCCCAATTACGTGCTGCGCAACGTTGAGGGGAAGAAATTCGTGGATGTGTCGGAAGCGGCCGGAATCCGAAGGCTTCCTGCCACCGTGGGCCGGGGGACGGCGTTCGGCGACTTCGACAATGATGGCGATATCGACGTGCTGGTGATTAACAAAAACGACGCTCCTACCTTTTGGCGAAATGACGGCGGCAACGCTCGAAACTGGATGACCATCCGAACCGAGGGCGTGAAAAGCAATCGGTGTGGGATCGGCGCCCGAATTCTGGCTACCGCCGATGGAGCGCGTCAATCCTTCGAAGTGCGGGGAAGCGATAGCTATCTCTCAAGCAACGATCTGAGGGTGCACATTGGACTCGCAGATTCAAAAAAGGCCGATATCGAAATTCATTGGCCCAGCGGGCAGGTGGACAAATACTCCGGCGTCGCGGCGAACAAATTCTACCTGGCCCGAGAAGGCGATTCACTGGCACCCGATCCGCGAGTGAAGCCCCTCCACAGGAGGCCCAATTAGGCTGACATCACATGAGCCCATCGCGCCTTCTGGGTCTCTGAGGAGTCTTTCGATGTACTTCAGGTTCATCTTGCTTTTGGCACTTGCTCAGGTTCCCTCTGCCCTGACGGCGCAAACCCAATCCTCTGCCGACACCGAGATTCAGCAGCGTTTCCAGGCTGCGGAGGAGGCCAGCAAAGCAGGAGACTATGCCAAGTCTGAAGCGGAATACCTGGCCGTTCTCAGGCTCAGACCCGATCTCGCAGCGGCTTACGTGAACCTCGGGCTGGTCTACTACGTTCAAGGCAAGAATGGTGAGGCCATCGGGACCTTCCGCAAGGCCCTGAATCTGGACCCCGACATTCTCGGCGCCAATTTGTTTTTGGGAATGGCGTGCGTGCGCACGAACCGGTATGAAGAGGCGCTCGAGCCTTTGCGCAAGGCTATTTCTCTTCAGCCCGGCGAGACCCGCGCTTATCTCAACTTGGCCCTCAGCTACACGGAATTAGGCCGCGACGAAGACGCCCTCAACGTGCTGCAAGACGCCGCCAAGCGCTTTCCCAAAAATGTCGAGGTGCTCTACAGTCTGGGCAGAGTTTACACAACACTGATGACCAAAACTTACAAGCAAATGGCGGATGTCGATCCTGACTCCGATCGCTTTCACCAAGTTTTGGGGGCATCGTATGAGGCTCGTCACGAGACGAAACTCGCCCTTGAAGAATACAAGAAAGCGCTCGCCCAAAATCCCACCATGCCCGGCCTGCACTACTCGCTGGGCAACCTTTACTGGAAAGAGGGTACATGGCCGCAGGCTGAAGAAGAATTGCGCAAGGAGCTTGAGATCGCTCCTGAGAACTACCTGGCGACTTGGAAACTCGGAAATTGCTACCTCAACCAGCGCCAGTACGATCAGGCCTTCGTGCATTTGCGGAAGGCGCTGCAGCAGAAGCCGGACCTGGCGCAAGCGCGCCGCGACCTGGGCCGGGCCCTGCTCCAGACCGGCCAGTTCGAACAATCGGTGAACGAGTTGAAGCGCGTGGTTCAGATGACTCCGGACGATTCGACAACTCATTACCTCCTGGCTGAAGACTACAAGAAACTCGGCAGAACCGACGATCAACAGAAGGAGCTCGCTCTATTCGAGAAGCTGAGAAAAGAAGAAGAGGAGAGGGGCCGCGTGGACATCCTGGACTCTGGGCATGATGATCTGAAGCAGGACGCCGCAGAAACGCTACCGAACGTGCCGGAATAGTTCTCACGTAGCCAAGACCGTTACCAATTCTCATGCGGGTACGCGCTTTTCAACCGCGTCCCGAAGACCCCGCCGAATCGCCTCAATACCTTCACGCAACGCGCGCTGAAGCAGCCAGAGATCGCCCGAATAACTGATGCAGTGAAAGCCCTGACGTATACGTTCCAAAGCGCTCTCGGGCCGGTCTGTCAGGATTCCAACAGGCACTGCATGCGACCCACAAGCGGTGAGAATGCGAGAGATCGCCGCCTCGAATTCCGGATGCGTGAACTGGCCGGGAATTCCCAGCGAAAGAGAAAGATCAAGAAACCCGACCCATATGAGATCGATACCCGGAACGTTGAGAATTGAGCTGATGTTCTCCACGCCCGCTCGGGTTTCGATCAGTAGCCCGCAAACCACCGCTTCGTTTGCGGCTTTCATCTTGGCTGCCACATCGCCGGGCTGAAAGTCATCATGAGCAATTGAGAATGCCGCGCCCCGATGGCCTGATGGGCAGTAACGGCAAGCGTCTACCACCCTCGAGGCTTCGCTCGCCGTCTCAACCTTAGGAACAATCACTCCACCGGCGCCTACGTCGAGCAGTGGAGCGATGAGATGATACTCGCCCGCTGGCGGCCGCACCAACACGGCAAGATCGGTGCTGCGGGATTGCGACACCAGCGTCCGGATGGTTTCGATCCCAAAACCACTGTGCTCCATGTCGCAGACAACAAAGTCAGCGCCCGCACTCGCCAGCAGACGCGCGATGCCCGGCGTATTGAATTCGAACACCCACGTGCCGAGCGCCACTCGCCCTTCACGCAAGGTCTGCTTGAGCGCTTTCGTGTCCAATGCGGTTCTCTTGAAGCGCCGCCTTCCATCGAAGGCGGTTGGAATCCAACTTCGCCTGCATGGCTGGTCTTTTCAGCACAGAGTCGTTGACTACGTGGCTAGGCTCCTCGCCCCGCAGCACGGCCAGCACGGAACGCACGGCGGACTCTCCCATGAGGCGAAAACACTCGTCCGTCCAGCACAGCGAATGCGGGGTGGCGATCACATTGTCGAGAGCCAGCAAAGGATCATCCGCAGCGATGGGCTCGGCCTCGAAGACGTCCAAAGCCGCGCCGCGGATGCGATTCTCCTTCAGAGCGCCGTAGAGCGCGGCTTGGTCCACCACCGCTCCGCGCGAAGTGTTAATAAAGAAGGCGGTCGGCTTCATCCAGGCAAGTTGTCGGGCGCCGATCAGGTGCCGGGTCTCAGGAGTTAGCGGACAATTGACAGAGACAAAATCGCTCTCTTTCATCAACGTCTCGAGATCAACCAACTGCACTCCGATTTCCTGGGCCGCCTTCGGGTGAACATACGGGTCCGCGGCCAAATGAATCATGTGGAACGGCTGCAGCACCCTGAACATTTCCCGGCCGATATTCCCGAGACCCACGGAGCCGAGAGTCCTCCCCGTAAGCCCGATGGACTTGATGCTGCTCCTCTCTTTCCAAGCGCCGCGGCGCACCAGCCTCTCCTTCTGTGGCAACTGGTGGGCGAGGGCGAGGATGAGGCCAGCGATTCCACACGCCACCGGGCGGCGCACGCCATCCGGAGTGATCGTCACGATGATGTTTCCGTCCGACAGCGCCTCCAGGTCGAGCATGTCATAACCGACACCAACTCGAGCAAGAACGCTCAACCTCAGGTCAGTGTTTTGCATCGTCTTGCGGGTGTACGCGGGCGCAAAGGAGATGACGGCGTCGTAGCCGGCGATCTGCTCGGGAGTCACTTCCGGGCGAAACTCGGCGAAGAACTCCAGAGAGATATGAGGTTCGCTTTCGAGCCGTCCTAGGCCGAGGTCCCCTAAAGCGAGACTTCCATCCGCCGCGAGGAGATCACGCGTGAGTCCCACCCTAAACTCCTTCATTCTGGTCCTTCTTCAAACAGGGGATGGCGGCATGTTCTTGCCGACGTTGCCCGGGATAGCCTAACCTACATTTCTCGCCAGGATCCGAAAGGGCGGGGCTTCAGCCGGCTGAAGCCCCGCCCTTTCGGATCCTGGCGAGAAACGCACTCTAAGACCCGTCCGAGCGGAATACCGCCTTCCGTTGCGCAAGCTCCAGAGCGCTGCCCAGATGGCGCCGCATGGCCGCCGCAGCTTCCTCGGCATCGCGTCCCGAGATGGCTGCCAATATCGCATTGTGTTCCGCCAGATCCTTCCCTCGGTCCGGAACAAGATTCACCAGCGCTTTGCGCGTCTCCCATAACAGTCCGCTGACGATCGAGATAACCTCCAGCAGCAGGTTATTATGCGCGGCCCTGGCAATGCAGTTGTGAAACTCGTATTCCGCTGCCAGGTATTGGTCTTTCTTATGGTTGTCCAGGTTGGCAGCCATGTGCTCAATCTGTGACGTCATGGCTTGCACCTCTGCTTCGGAAGCCCTCGACGCTGCCAGCCGGGCCAGGTTCGCCTCCAACATCATGCGGAACTCAAAGATGTCGTCCATGCTGATCCGCCTCATCAACATCAGAAAGGTGAGCGGCATCGAAAGGATCTTGGAGGTTGACTCGCTGATGTAGGTGCCGTCTCCGGGCACCGCTCGAAGAATTCCGAGCATGCTCAGCGCCTTGTACGCTTGACGGAGGGACGGCCGGCTAATGGCCAAAAGTTTTGACATCTCGGTCTCGGTGGGCAGCTTGCTTCCGGGTCTGAGAACACCCTGCTCTAGCAAGTCCCGTAGCCGATCCACTACGAGTTGGGTTACGTCGGTCTTCTTGAGGGGTTTCAGGGCAGCCGCCAGATGCGCGTCTCGCAGGCCTTCGTTCGGCATGTCAGCCATAGTCTTCGGTATGCCTCGCAGGGGTAATACTGTATGTGTAATTGCGCTCGCCGCTCCGCCACGGCCAATCGCACGGAACCGGCAGCCGTCTTCCAGCCTATCTGCCTCTAAGTTCTAAGTTTCCGGAATCTCGTGGGACAGTTTAAGCACAGCCCATTGACCAACAGTGATATGATACCCGAGTCGTTTTGAAGTTTGTCAGTATTACTGACAAACTTCGGATGTAAATATATCACAACTCAGTTCGCGAAAGTTGGAGTTGTCAGTTTCGAGCTGGGTTTGACGTAGGGGCCCTGGGAGCGCGGGCGTCCTCGCCCGCCCTTGGTTCTTTAAGGCGCGACGAGGAAGTCTGAAGGGCGGCCGAGACGCCCGCGCTCCCAGGGCTCCTACGTCAAACCCACTACTTAGCGATCGTGGCCCATTGCCGCACGGCGAGAAAGCGAGGAGCCAATTGAATCCTCTCTCAAGACGCTCATTCCTCAGCAAAGCAGGCATCGCTACCACAGCTCTCGTGCCCAACCTTGGACTCGGCAATTCAGGAAACGAATCGTCGGCCACCCGCGAAGCCGACCCCACCCGATACGCGACGGCGCGAGGTGTTGTTGAATGGGCTTACGTTTCGGGCAAAGCCTATTCAGACCCTTTCAACGACTTGGAACTCAACGTAGTTTTTACTGATCCTCAGGGATCAGAGCGCAGCGCACCTGCTTTCTGGGCCGGAGATCAGGTGTGGCGAATTCGCTACAGTCCTGGCGTTCCGGGCCGATATACCTATCGCACCATCTCGACGGACGCCTCTAACCCTGACCTCCATGACCGCCGCGGAACGATGGAAGTATCGCCCTATCAGGGAGATAACGCGCTGCGGCAGCACGGCCCGGTCCGCGTGGCCAGTGACCATCTTCATTTCGAGCACGAGGACGGCACACCCTTCTTCTGGCTGGGAGACACCTGGTGGATGGGCCTCTGCCGTCGTCTTCGTTGGCCCGAGGACTTTCAGACCCTCGCTGCCGATCGCGTCGAAAAAGGATTCACTGTGGTTCAGATCGTCGCCGGCTTGTACCCTGACATGCCGGCGTTTGATCCGCGAGGCGCGAACGAAGCCGGCTACCCTTGGGAAAAGGACTACAGCCGCATCAATCCCCACTATTTTGACGCGGCTGACGTGCGCATTCAGGAGCTTGCGGAGCGCGGCATCGCTCCCTGCATCGTCGGCTGCTGGGGTTACTTTCTGAAGTTCATGGGTGTTGCGAAACTGAAGCAACATTGGCGTTACCTGGTGGCGCGATGGGGAGCGTACCCCGTCTTCTGGTGCCTCGCCGGAGAAGGCACCATGCCTTACTACCTTTCGACCACAAAGGATCAGGACGCTGCCGATCAAAAGCGCGGTTGGACCGAGATCGCACGCTATGTTCGCAGCATCGATCCCTATCATCACCCGGTCACGATACACCCGGGGCTCACGGCGCGCGACACGGTCGAGGACGCGTCCGTGCTCGACTTTGACATGCTTCAGACGGGCCACAGCGGAGGCAAGAGCTACTCGAGGACGCTCGACACCATCACCGCGGAGCTCACCCGCAGCCCTCGCATGCCCGTTCTCGCGGGAGAAGTGAACTATGAAGGGATTCTGGACGGCAGCCGCCAGGAGGTTCAGAGGTTTGTATTCTGGGCGTCGATTCTGAGCGGCGCAGGCGGCCATACTTACGGGGCCAACGGAATCTGGCAGGTAAACACAGCGCGGCAACCCTATGGACCTTCGCCGCACGGCGGCTGCTGGGGCGGACCACCCTGGGATGTTGCCGCGCACTTGCCGGGCTCGGAACAGCTCGGCATTGCAAAGCGGCTGCTTAGTCGCTACCCCTGGTGGCGCCTCGAGCCGCATCCGGAGTGGGCGGAGCCTCGATGGAGTAAAGAAAACTATGAGCTTCCCTATGCGGCCGGCATTCCCGGCGAGCTCCGAATTGTGTTTATTCCTGTCATGTTCACTCGGCTGAAGATCAAGGCCCTCGAAGCCAGTGTCACT
The DNA here is from genome assembly GCA_035578005.1 of Terriglobia bacterium. Taxonomy (GTDB): domain Bacteria; phylum Acidobacteriota; class Terriglobia; order UBA7540; family UBA7540; genus Gp13-AA77. Next base: position 770 of record DATJYK010000239.1, on the reverse strand, counting down.
TACCGGACGTTCTTCTTTGATCCCCGCACCGGCGACGAGCACCCTATCGGCGAGGTGACGGCTGATGCTCAGGGCGAATGGCAGGCGCCCCTGCTCCCAACCTTCGCGCAATGGATCTTGGTGATGGAAAAGAAGGCCTAGCCGGTTCCCTTCCCTCTCCGGCCTCCTCGGTCCCGATGCGGCAGATGCGGCCGATACGGGCTGGCAGGAGTCGTCAGTCGTCAGTCTTCAGCTTTCAGCTTTCAGCCGACAGTTTTCAGCCGTCGGACCTGCCTTCAGCCCTCGGCCTTCAGCTCTCAGTTGTCGGCTGTCAGTCACAGGATCTCAGCCGTCAGCTTGTCTTCAGTTTCGAGTCCGAGTCCGGGAGACTGAAGACAGGGAACTGGGTTCTGGGTTCTGACTTCTGACTTCTGACTTCTGGCTTCTGACTTTTGACTCCCGCCCTGTGACTCTCGGTCAACCTGCTGATTCTAAACCTGCGAGGAATTGAGCGTCACATTCCGTTCAATCCGGCGTCGCCGGTGGCCGAGCTGACTTCTGACTCCTGGCTTCTGGCTTCTGACTTTTGACTCCTGACTCCTGACGACGTTCATCATTCAGAATTCATCATTCATCATTTTCTTTCCCCATTCGCTGCAGAAATTCTCATTTTTCTCACGCGGAGCCGTCAGCTTTCAGCTCTCAGCCATCAGGTAGGCAGTGGTGAACATGGTAAGCAGTTCCGTTCCAGCGTTTTTAACTGACAGCCGACGACTATTCATCATTCAGAA
>DATJYK010000238.1:0-2018 GCA_035578005.1 Terriglobia bacterium | reverse complement strand
CCCCACACGGTGTACGATTGTCCTGGGTCGCTGGGACAATCGCCAGTCACAGATTCAGCGACATTTTTCCGTCGGCGATGTCTCTACATCGCTGCGTCAGGCAGCCGGAGCGTAAGCGATCGCGTTCCGCGGGGCTCAGTTTCCAGTTTGTTGCGTTCGCAAGTGCGGAGGCGAGCGCTTGTTCCAACATCGCCGCTTGCTCTTTTGCGTCAGGACCCACGCTCATCATCTCATCCGGCAATTCGGACGACCGGTCCTGCCACCGATTCCATAAGGCTTCTAAGCGCCGCCATAGGGTGTCTTCAACCGTAGCCGGTGCGTGGTCGCCAAGGTAAAGCGCCGCTAACTCCGCGACGCCAAGGTTGGGGGAATCCAGAGTCTTGGTGACAATAGGAATGAGGTCGTCGGAAGGGCGCAGAGTGCAAGGTGCGAAGCACCTCGGCGCCGCAGGAATCGTTCTTCTCTTCCAGCTCAGCGGTGAGCCGTTTTCGACCATCCTCGGGCGCTACTCGAAACAAGTACCCGAGCAGATTACCTCGGGTCTCGCCGGCGCATCCGCGTGTTTTCGCCATTTGGTCCAGGAACGAATCGACCGCGGGGGCGACATTACGGCTGCCGGCGCGCAAAATCACCGCGGCGGTGCGCTGCGACTGTACCCAATCCTGAAGCGTCGCGGGATCCTCCAGTCGTGCCTCGATCATCTTGTCGAGCTCCGGATGTTCCGCTTCAGGCAGCAACAGGACCACGTTCATCTCCGTCCTGGCGTTCGACTTGATGACGTCCTGAATAATCGCTTGCCGGCACTCTTCAGGCCATCCCTCGCACCACAACTGGAATGCTTCGTGAGCATCGTAGCTGGCAGGATGGGTCAGGCTATCCTTGGCCAGTTTGCGGATCATCGGCAGAAGCTGTTCGTGTGGCATCGTTTGCCACGCCAGAACCACGAATTGCACCTGCTGCGAATGGTCAAGGTCGTCGGCCACCGCGAACACATTGGATTCAAGCCGCGAGAGCACATCAGCCGCCAACGGTTTGGTCGCGTTCAGTTGGGTGGCGTCGTACCACACCTGGTAAATCGCTGCCGCACGCGCGGGTCCCGAGCGCCGTTCGACGCTCGCCGCCAGTAGCGCGTTGGCCTGCGCGAAATACTCTTCGTGGACCTTGAGACGCCTCTCCGACTCTTCGATTCGTTTCTGCTGGCTGGCTGCATCGTTCGGATATGCCGGCATTATCCCAAGCTCTTTGCGCGTCTGAAGGTCTGCCAGCAGTTCGGGCAATGTCGACGGGATATGCGCTTCCGGATCGGAAAGGGTGGCCATGAGCATAGGAATAATGACGTCGATGTGGGATGACTTGTGAAGAGCGGGATCGAACACCCATTCCTCTCCGGCCTTCGAGTTTGCCAGATAGAGTTGAACCAACATCTGAACCGAGGCCGGTGTATCGAGCAGGGCCAGGCGCTGGAGCGCGAGTTCACGTTCGCCGGCAACTTTCGCCGAGTTCAGCGCCTGCTCGATATTGCTGAGTTCGTCCGCAACCCAGGCGGGATCGGCCGGCAGAATGTCCAACTCCACCGGGTTCGATTCAAGCGTCAGCGGCTCCTTTCCCCCGCCTTCGTCAGCACCCTTCACTCGCGAGACTTCGGTGCTTGTGGCCACGACGGCATAGTGGCCCGGTTTCTGGAACCGGTACCATTGGCACAAGTCGAATTGCTGAGTGAGCGGCCGCGTACCCAGGTACCCGAGGCTACCGAGAATCGACCCCGCTACCCCCGCCGCGGTCTGGCCCCAATTCGCGCAAGTCGAGAACTCCATCCATGGGCGTAACGTGAGGCGTTACTCCCTCGAGTTCTGGACTCGGTCCGCTGAACGATCCGTAGTATTTCTTTTCAGTTTGGCTGGAATACGATATTTCCATTTCAATGGGCTCGCCCATGTGGTAGACGGCAGTACCCTTCACTAGGCGGAGCCCGAACCCGATATCGTCCGCGTTTGTGGCCCGGAGCGGGTGCGCGCAGA